>CAJXZI010000022.1 GCA_913063005.1 uncultured Halieaceae bacterium
GCATTATCGGCGCACGCAGTCATAGCCAGAGGCACATCCCCACTCGCTAGACCGAGGTTGTCAAAGAAGTCATATAGGCTAATAAAAAAGGCTATCCCTGCCGGAGCACCCTCAATTAAATAACGGATGTTAAGAAAGAGAAGGAGTATCAGACCAAAGCTGGCCACGAGTGGCCACCGACGAGGACTCGAGAACCCCCTAACGATAAGCACCGTCCACAGTAGGACGGCCCCGTAGAAACCGAGCACGCTAACGGGCATCGCTCTTTGCCTCACTATTATTATTTTGTCTATTGATCTGTCAGCTACAACCTAAGTCGAGTGGGCAGTGACGGCTTGATAATGACTCAGCTAGCCTTTAAAAACAAAGCGATGATCTGCACGCCAACATTCAACTTCGTTCACCTGCACAAAACCGGTGGTCAATCTATCGATAGTTTGCTGTGAGGCCACATACCCAGTGACACTGGGATTGGTTACCCCCCACCCAAAGCGCACCTCCGATGCAACGCGAGATGACCTAAATACATATCAGTCTTCGTCTTTGTATCGACTGTAAACCTCAGGCAAAAAAGACGCCAGCTGCGCATACTCGTTCGCGCAGTGTAGTGCTAACTCGTGAGGTAAGTTCTCCGGTACAACGAGAGATTTCACAAACGGGTTATCCGCCAGAAAGGCTGCCAAGCCAAGACCACCCGTCATTGCCTCAAACTCGCGCGCAATCCAAAAGCGGCTGCGCATCTCAACGCCGCCCTCGACGGGCCTCACGTAATGGATCATATCGGTCGTCTTAAGGAGCCCATTGGGCAAACCAACCCTGACAGCCAGCATCGTCGATCCCTCCGGCAGTTCGTCAAACCCAAACTCTGTGGGTGCCACGAAGTCTAGACGTAGCTGGGAAACACCTACACCGACATCCTCGACAGGGAAACGGCTTTTACCCCAGTAGGGCTTCGCATTTTTATAGATTGGTGCATTGGGCGTCGACGTTTGCGACATGTCGTAATGCGCACCCGGGTACCAGATTTTGTAACGGATCGGCTCCTCGCGCTGTGCCCACTCGAACCACCAGTCGATCATCTCGGCTGTTGCGCCGGGAAAGAACGTTTTTACCGCAACGTAACCCGAGCCATCATCAAACCTCGCCCAGCCATTCTCGCCATCGAGATAACCAGGCTCAATGAGCTGCGCTCGATCCTCCCATGAAAGAACATCGCCCGCAGGTAGCGGCCCGTTATTCAGCGCGCTTAAAACATGTACATCGGGTGCTGCACGCTGAAACCAATATTTGACCAAGGGATGCTGGAGTTCATCCTCAGTGAGATAGGCATGCCAATTCGCCTGATCAGTTTCAGGGGGCGTCACTACATCCAAATTGAAAATGGCCACCAAAGTGACCAAAACAAGAGAGCCCAGGCTGTAGACGACTGACTTAACCATGGATAACTCCAATAAACATCGCACAATCTAGGTCCGGATTACTCAGCAATACCCAAGACTAGTGAAGCCAACTCGAGGGGTAAATCAGGCCGAGTGATACAGTAGAAAACGGCTCAATCAGAGCCCTTTTACTCACCAGCGGTCTTCTTAACCGCAAGAAGTTCTTCGTACTGAGGTTTTTCACCTTTGGCCTGCGCCATAAACGTATTGCGAATCGCCTCTCCGTCAAGCATGGACGCATTCCACGTCGCGATGTAATCAAGCCCGTCGGCCGTGGTGTGGTCTCGCGCATAGTTCACCATTCGCTTCGCTCCCGATACCGCAAGTGGCGCATGTGCTGCGATCTGACGTGCGATGTTCATGACCGCATCGAGCATCTCCTCGGCAGACTCATAGACTTCGTTGACCAGACCAATATCTCGCGCTTTCTCAGCACTCACCCGCTCTGCCGTGTAAGACATTTGACGCGCCCAGCCCTCGGGAATCAGCTTCACCAAACGAGGGTAAGTACCCACATCGGCCGTCATACCAATGGCTGTCTCGTGAACTGAGAAAAACGCGTCGCGCGTCGCATAACGACAGTCGCAAGCCGTAATCAAATCCATCGCACCGCCAACGGCTGCGCCTTGAATCGCCACAAGCACGGGCATGCGCGCTTCTTCCAAGCAGGTGAACGCATCTTGCAGCGCCATGCAGTGATGTCGAAACGCCTCAGCACGCACAAAGCGACTACCCGACGCCGGACCGTCCAGCCCGCCCTCGGTAAATACAGAGATATCCATACCCGAGGAAAAATGCCGGCCTTCTGCTGAAAGCACGATGACTCGACATGCGGCGTCGCGAGACAGCTCGTTAACCGCCGCCGGCAACTCAGTCCAAAACGAGGGGATCATCGAGTTGGCTTTCTCTGGACGGTTAAATCGGATGTGGGCGATGCCCTCAGATACTGATAACTCGAAACATTCGTAAGCCATGGGGTGATCTCCTAATCGTTATGAGGCTATTCAGGCGCGTGTTCATTATCGCTATTCACACCTGCGGATAACTTAGCGCTCGCAGTGCTCCAGTGCAAAAAAATATGTGTATTGTTAAGCAACTAGGCAGACTTAAGGGTGAGACCCTCGAACGCTCTTACGTCATACACTGGATAAAAAAAGGCTGCGATGTGCGCAGCCTTTACTCATAGATCCAAGACCTAGTGGCTTTAGCTGCTGGGGCGACCCAACACCTCTTCGATCATCAAAGCCTCGCCGGTGCAGTCCGCCATCTTGTAGTACTCCATACGGTCTCTCCAACCGCCATTGGCGAATTGATCCATACGCTTCATGACGCCAGCCATGTCTGGATAAACAACAACATGCGCAAATTCTCCGGCCGCGTCAGCACCGCCCATCAACGGGTACATAGTGAACCAGCCAATGTTTCCTAGTCCTTCAGGGTAATTTGCAGCCACCTCAGCGTGTACTTTGTTCAAATCGTCATGTGAAACCCCTTCACGACGCGTGCACCAGTTCCATGTCACCATGCGAGAGTCGTCGGCATTAATCGCCTCGACATCCGCCCAGTTGGTAAACATAGCGGCGAACTTCACGTTGCAGGTTGCCGTCTCTCGCCACTCAGCATTGAGTTTTTGCCCCTCTTTGGTCGACATCCACTTATCCCAACCTGTCCCGGAATTATCGAAATCCGTTATCAAAAACTCGACAAAGTCAGCGTAGTACGGATTCGCAGGGTTGTTATGGGTTGCGAAGGGATACTGACGAACAAGCGCGACCTCGGCGTCATTTTTAGTGGCCCATTTTCGATAACGCGCAGAAATAGCATCATAGTCACGCATGCTCTTGCCTTCGTTTAGGGTGCACAACTGCACTTGAACCGACATCGGCTCCGAAGGGTCCATTCCGCCTGTAAAGGTGTCGCCACTTTGCGCCGCTACGAAAGGCGCCAAAACAGATACCACTGAGCCCAATACAACTTGTTTTACTTTTTTCATTGTTTTGCTCCAGTTTATTATTCTAGGAGCTCAAGTCGTCCGCGAGGTGGAACCGCAAACGCCGCCCCCACAAGCGACCGTATCGGTTGAATGTGACATTTTTATTTCACAGCTTCTTTGGCAATTTCTGCGGCAGTCTGATTTGTCGCTTTTGGATCTAGCTCGCACCTTACAACTCCTTCATTTATCGCTCTTCAGGCCCGAAAGATGCCGAAATTAGATGCCTCCAGCACGGGGCCTTAAATGAATACGGACAACTGACCACCAACAGTCAAACCGCAATCAAGCGCTCTCGCATGTCCAAATTAAAAGCGCTTTAGCATCATAAAATTTATTACCAATTCACAGAAAGAGGCATGACCCGACCGCCCCTAGTGTTTATTTTTTGTACAGAAAACTCCCTGTAATGTCATTTTCTTGAAACGGATTCCAACCTACGCTCGCGCCTTATTGTAATTAACCTTAAATAAGCACGTGAGGAGACTTCCATGCAGCGGCTATTTACGACACACGCATCCCTATTATCTTCGCTTCTGACCCTTACAGCCTGCGGTGGAGGCGGCGGCTCGGCCAATAACGATGGCGTCATTGAAGTCGTAGCGCCGCCACCAGAACCCGTTTTTACTCTTATAGGCACGGTTGACTCTTCTCTTGGCGAAGGCAGTGATGTTTTTGTCGATCTCGGCAACCAACGCTTTTCTGCAACCATAGATTCGCAAGGACGCTATGAACTAGAGATTGACTCCGACGCCTCGAATGCTCTTGTTAGCGTTAATGCTCGTGGTAACGGCGATCAAGAAAACATCGCCTTCGCGAGCGCTCTTGGTGATCTGGAAACTCTGAAAGCATTAGCGGGAAATGACGCACGACTGACGAGTGATGAGCTTTCAGCCGTAGACATCACAAGCGTTACAACCGCGGCGGTTGGCCTTGCGACAATCGAAAACAATGGGGTATTTCCGTCGACATTTGCCGAGTGGCGATCAAACAACCTCAACGTCAACTCCGAAGAGATGCTGATTGCCTCCGCCGCTATTGAGTTGGCTGTGGCAGATCCCGCGATGCAGTCGATGATACTGGCTGACGATGCGTCAACGATGGACCTTGTCACCTCGGTTGATCGTCTTTACTCCGTCGTATCGTCGATTCAATCGGATGACCCTGAAACGCTTCCCTCCGCGAAGCAAGCAACCGTTGCTAAAGCAGCTACAAACTTGGCGAGCCGACAGGATCCGTTAGACAGGCTATTTATTTATGAGCCGGGTTACCGCTCGCTCGCCCTTCAATTTTATGCCGACGGTAGTGGAGTTGAATTTACAAACGCTCGCTTAGGTCAGGAACCCTTCTTTTGGACCCAGACGGACAATGAAGTCCTGCTTAGTTACGATGATTGGGTCGTCGACGCTCGCATTGTCATGATCGATACCGATGGCGACAGCATAGAGGAGGAGGTTTATGAAGAAACGGTGCGTAAAAGTACAACGCTCACCTTCGTGGCTGAGGGAGACGGCTATGACGTCGTAAACATCCAAACCCAACACATCAAGCGGTATCCCGAAGTCTCAGCAATACTTCCTGAAGTAGAAGTTGATCATGACGGCACGAAAGGTGCAGGCCGAGGATCCAAGGCTTTCTACACAGCGAATGGTGATATGTTCTCTTCGCCCTCTGACATCGAGGAATGGATCCTGCCCATACCGGGTCGATTCTTCGAAGACTACCCTGATGGTTTGTTCTTTCGAAGCGATATCACCTTTGACTTTGTCTTCTTTGATCCTGCAAACGTTGGTGCGGGAGCCGAGCTTGGTAGCTTCGATTGGCAAACCAACACAGAAGGTCACCTACTGATCACCACTGAGACTTCACGGTCTCTCGAGTTCATTCCCTTCGGTAAGTTATTACTCGGTGTCGTCGAAAAGGATGACGCCGGCAACGTCATAGGAATGAGTGTCGGGAGAGGAGGCAAACGCGTTGCTAATGCGAACGACATCACACCCGGCATTTATAGCTTGGAGTGGAGTTGGCTTAGTGACGCGAACTCACGCTTCTGGATCAATATCAACGAAGATGGCACCGCAAAGAGTACATGGACCTTTGATGACAATGGCGACGGCGTCGTGACGACCAGCGAGGCAATCACTTATACAGGCGATTGGGACAATCAGTTCGAACAGATGATTATCAATCTTTATCGCCGCACCGATCGCGACGATAAATCGTTGTGTCCATCAGCGGATACCGAGGGTTGCGTCCTCTATAACAAGCGCTACTGGGACATGATCGACGTGGACGGAGGCCGCTTTGTGATGGGGCACACCCATAACTTCTTCGACTACCTTGACGACTATCAGACTCGTTACGTGCTAGATACTCGCCATTGGGTCAAGTTGGAAACGGCACCTTTGTCAGTCGTAGAGGACTAACCTTGCGATCTGTACACGCTTAAAGGTTCCCGCAGTAGACCCTTTGATGCTGCGGGAGCGTCACTCTGCGAGTAACGTAAATGGAACTCTGGCACTACGGTGGCTGGATTGACCTGGTTGCATCAGACCTCTGTCGTTAACAGTCAGCGACCGATGCTTTATGAGGGTCAATCGCTGGTCAGGTGAGCGATTTTCTTTTCTTTTTTTCTTTGGTTTGCTTTGCCGCTTATTAGTGCGCCATCCCGTGCACTATTCCATATGCGGCCTCGGCTTAGGCAAGCGAATAAGAAAGGCTATCGAATACCGTTGTCAATTGGAGTCAAGGCTCGCCTGAGCCGGAGAAGGCGTCTTCGATTGCAGGAACAAAGCAATCGCAATGAGCATCATGCCTATACTCTGAAGCGGTGTGAAATCAGCACCGAGAATCACCCATGCGATCAATGCAGAAAATGCTGGCACAGCTGCCAGCCATGCGCTGGCTTCAGTTGCTGTGCGCTGTGACAGTGCCCGAAACCAAAGACCAAAAGAGACCACGCTGGCAGGGATAGATAGCCAAAGCAACCAAAGAGCATCAACACTCGCCTGAGGAATCCATAGTGTTGGTCCGTTCCAAGCTAGCGTGAAGGCCCCCAGGAACATCGTTCCCACCAACATTTGCTGCGCATTAAATCGCCAACCTCCGGCAATCTCTTGTTTTTTTGATAGGAGCGTTGCAAACGTCCAAGAGAGTGCAGCCATCAGGCTAAGCAAAACACCAGAGTGACTGGCCTGAACATCGTAACTCACCGGCATGGTCAGCAAATTGGTAACTAGGATCAACCCCACAAACCCCAGTGCTAGAGCAAAGACCAAGGCTCTGCTTGTCTGCCGACGACCGATGAACATTTCATAGCCCGCAACCATGAGCACGTTGCTAAAAACAATTGATGCGACAACCGCCGGAGCTTCAGAGCCAAGCGCAACGTGTACAGGCGCCATCACACCAAAGGTTTGAAAAAAAACCGATAAGCGCAGCGACTCGCCAGGGCACAAGAGGCTCACCCGTGTTGCGGAGCAACCCGACCATAGCCCATGCGACAAGCGATGCTATTAAAAATCGCATCGACACTAAAGAGAGCGCGTCTGCGCCACTAACCAATAAGACTGCTGCCGACGGAAAGCTCGACCCCATGAGTAAGGTGGAGAGCAATATCGTCGGCAAAAAACCCTTGAGTCGAGAATCGAGCATGAGGTAGACCGGCTAAAGTGCAGTCATTTCATCCGCAGAAACGGTGGGTTTGTAGTTCGGACGTGGGGAGCCAGAACCCGCCTGCTCAAACGCCAACCCAACTGACAGCAACAAAGAATCTTGGTCACGGTCACCCATGAATGAGACTCCCACCGGCACTCCGGCGATTGTTCCCGCGGGAACTGTCAGGTTCGGATAACCACTCACCGCGGCCATAGACCCCGCGCCCGCCCAAGCCGGCCAAACATCACCGTTCACCACATCAGCTCTGGGCGACACAGGCCCACTGGGTCCCATCAGGACCTGAACATTGTACTTTTCAAGAAGTGCGTCGATCCCGTTTTCGCGCGTTACTGTGCGAATCAACGCTAACGCTTCTCGGTATTCGTCGCTCTCAAGCGAAGGGGCCTCTAGAGAAGACTCCAGAATGTCTTGCCCGAAAATTGCCTGCTCGATGGCCGCATTCTCTTCATTAAAAGACACTACATCCGCAAGACTGCGCACAGGAATATCTGCAGGTGACCCAGAAAGATAGGCATTTAGATATGCCTTGAATTCCGACTCCAACACCAGACGAGACGCTTTCCAGTACTCCGGCGGTGTTGCATGCTCAGCAATGCTGACTATCTCCGCTCCCGCGGCTTCCATCCGTGCAATCGCCGCATCAAGTTGCGCGTTAAGTCTCGGGTTGTCATTGCGCGCAAAGTCTAAAAACCCGATTCGCATCCCCTTAACTACTGAAGGATCGAGCGACTCGAAATAGTTGTTCTCCCAACCCGTCATACCGTCGAGCATGAGCGCCGCGCCGCTCACCGACTTAGTGATAGGACCCGCCGTGTCCTGGGTGGCGGCAATAGGAACAATATGATCGATAGACAAAAGACCGTGCGTGGGCTTCAAACCCACAACGCCATTAACCTGGGAGGGACAAATGATCGAACCGTTGGTCTCCGTCCCAACAGTGCCACTTGCCAAGCTCGCTGCAGCTGCCGCTGCTGAGCCAGAGCTAGAACCACAAGCTTGGCGGTCTAAAACGTGAGGGTTCTTAACCAAACCACCCACTGCCGACCAACCAGAGACCGAGTGAGAAGAGCGGAAGTTCGCCCACTGACTCAGGTTAGTCTTCCCCAAGATGATTGCACCAGAGCTGCGCAGGGCGGCAACAAGCGGGCTGTCTCGTCCTGTAAGGTTATTGATTAAAGCCGTGGAGCCCGCGGTCGTTGCGAGCGCATCTTTCGACTCAATGTTGTCTTTGAGCAACACCGGGATACCGTCCAGGGGGCTTAGCAGCTGTCCAGCTTTGCGTCGGGCATCACTCTCGCGCGCAAGGTCTAGACTATTCGGATTGACCGAGATCACGGCGTTGAGTGTGGGCCCTGATCTATCGATAGTTTCAATACGATCCAAGTAAGCTTGTACGACTTCAACCGATGAAAGCGTGCCCTGAGCAAGTTGATTACTAACAACGGGCAAGGTCATGGTAACAACATCAGGAGATGCAACAGCAGACTGTACTGCTTTGCCGGACTCCGAATCATTTGAAACACCACAGCCTAAAAGCATGACAAGGATGGATGTTGTAGCAGTTATTTTTTTCATAAAGACAGTCTCATGTTTCTACACAGTCGTCTCGAGTTCTGAAGCCCTAAAGCCCTAATCTACACTCAGAACGTCGCACAAAGATGCGACGACTTTCACTTAGCGTCATCGAAGATCGACATGATGGTGTTTCGAACACCCCCCACTGTTTCTGGTGTCTCATTAATAACGCGAGTGTGAAGATCTTCGGTATTAAATGCCGGCCAATCTGAAGAACCAGACCTATTGGGATTCCCCGTCTTCGCGAACTGAGTCCAATGATCGACAATCTGGTCTGAGACTTTGCGGTCAGCCTCATTCCAGTCGTAGCCCACTTTATCCAGCGTGCCAAAGACGTACGCCAAATCGCCTGAATGATAGGCACCACCGCTGCGCGGTCCACCCTCGAGTTCTAGGAAAGGTTGATCGGGCATATAGATATGAAACGACGGCGGCACGTGGTCCATAAAATAGAGGAATGTGTCCTGTCCGGCTTCTGCATGGTAGGACGCCCATAACCGTTTGCCGTGAGCCATGAATAAATCCGTAGAGATCGCGTGCTGTAACTCGCCCGGGCTCATGTTTTCTGCGTCGTACTGAGCAACGAGTTCATCGGCGCGATCACCAGCCACATAAGCCAAAAACCCTCTGAACTCAGGCTCCGTCAGACCGTTATTGATCGGGAAAAGCTCGTGCCCCTCATTGGCTAGAAAGCCCAGCATGAGCGGTATTTTACTTTGCTCACCTGCCGCAAACGCCTCGTCGGGCCACTTTGGGAGCACATTGCCGTCAATCGTAATGCGGCTACCCGACTCCCAATCTGAGGCTCCCATTGCCTCGAGTAGCGCATCAGGCTCAGCGGCTCTTAGGCTCTCGATAGAAGAAACGCCCATAGCATCAACCAGCGCTCGCCCACGCTCGAACCCATTAGCATCAACTTTGGTTAACGGGTTAACACAGGCCGCTGACTGACCAATGGCTTTATGAAACAGTCCTTGAGCCGCGGGAGCCGTCATGAGCGAGCACACGCTTTGGGAGCCTGCAGACTGCCCAAAGATCGTGACGTTGTTTGGGTCCCCGCCGAGCGCACCAATGTTGCGATTCACCCATTGAAGTGCGGCAATTTTATCCATCAATCCGTAGTTCCCGGATGCGCCCGCCTGGGTCTCCGTGGAAGCTTCAGCCGATAGCCATGGGTGCGCCAAGAAACCAAGTGGCCCCAAGCGGTAATTAATAGTGACCACCACCACATCACGCTGAGCAAGTGTGGTGCCGTCAAAAATCAACGAGTGGCCCTGACCACTCACGTGCGAGCCGCCGTGAAACCAGACCATAACCGGCTTTTGATCTGCCGTCCCTGATGTCCAAACGTTGAGATAAAGACAGTCCTCTGAGACAGGAAAGTCCTCTCGACGCCATACAAAGGACGATGAATGACGCGGCTGGTAGCAGCTGTCCGCAAAGGTATCTGCCGACCTGACACCCGCCCACGCAACCGGCGCTACGGGTGCTCGCCAACGCAAATCGTCAACGGGTGGTGCCGCATACGGAAGCCCCCGATAGACCGTAATCGACTCATCATAAGGAGAGGCAACCCCCGTTACCTGTCCCTCAGTAAGCTGTTTTATCTCGGGCTCTGCAACGGCCACGTCTTGAGTGTTAGCTCCGCAGCCAACTAGCTGCGAGGCAAACGCTAGAAGGACTGGCGCCGCAATGAATTTGATTGACCGCTTCGACCCTTTTGACCCCCTCGCCCTCTTTAAAACCGCAGTTCCGCTCTTGTCGTTTTTATTCTCTGAACTGGCATCGCCGGCCATGTCGATTACCTCTTGGCTAGTAGTTTGGTGGTTTGAATATCAAGCTTTTACCAAGGGGCGCTATTAATCCCCGCAGAGCCCTTGCATTACCGCAACTTCATGGCGAACCGCCTCGGGGGAACCTAAAAGTTGGCGATTGAAGCCGATCCGTTTGAACCAGTAGTGAAGGCCCACTAAGTCAGTAAACCCCATACCCCCGTGCACTTCTGTGCTTGTCTTAGCTACAAATTGACCAACCTCTGACAAATGCGCCTTGGCATGACAAGCCGTCGCCGCCGCATCCTCCGCGGCCTCATCAAAGGCATGGCCCGCATACCAAACAAAGGCGCGACAGGGCTCTAACTGCGATGCCATTTCGGCGCACATATGCTTCACGGCCTGGAAGGAGCCAATCGCACGATTGAACTGCTTTCGATCGAGAGAGTACGCAACCGCTTGATCAAGCATGTACTGCGCAGCACCCAGAGTATCTGCTGCTTGAATAGCGCGCCCGCGATAAAGGGTGTCTCGCACCAACTGCGCATCGTCTGTCACAAGACAAGCAGGCGTCTGATCAAAATTAAGCTCACAAACGCTGCGGGTGGTGTCTATGGTCGTGAGCAAGGTTCGGTCAAGATGCTCACTTTCAACCATGAAGGTACGACCGTCTGCTAGGGCAACCAAATAGGCATCGGCACTCGCGTCGAGGGCATATAAGCTCTGACCACTTAGTTTGGAGGCGGACTCTGTAACCGCGCCTTTTCTGCTGCCCACGAAGTCACTGAAGGCAATACCTACTCGATAGTCGCCACTTGCCATCCCCGCAAGCGGATCAGTCGCACCAGAGTGATTCAGCAAATGCGCTGACATAACAGCAGTACTTAAGAACGGTCCGGGACAGGCGGCGTAACCCATAGCTTCTGCAATGGCCACCGCATCGAGCATGCCAAGCTCTGCACCGCCATGGGCTTCCGGAATGATGATGCCGGCCAAACCCATGTCCGCGAGACCACGCCAAATGTCGCTGTCAGATTGCTCGCCCGACGCAATCTTTCTCACGGCGTCGATGGAAACCTCGGATGATAGATACTTTCTGACGCTGTCATCGAGGAGCAGTTGATCTTGTGATAATCCAAATTCCATTTGTTACCCCTCCTCTTACTTGGCGCCCGCGGCCGGAATCTTTGGCGCTATTTTCGGTTCTACTTTTTTCGGCTCTACTTTCGGCTCTTTGGGCATGCCGAGTCCGCGCTCGCTAATAATATTTTTCTGAATTTGCGAGGTGCCGCCGCCAATGATCAGTCCGAGATAGAACATGTATTGGTACTGCCAGGACCCGCGGCCGCGCACGTGTGGATTATCACCGTAGCTAAGACCAATCTCTCCCATGACGTCGATACCCAAGCATTCGATCTCATGACGCAGCTCGGTGCCAATGAGCTTTACGATCATGCCGGCAAGGCGAACATCTTGATTGCGATTAATTTTGGCCGAGAGCAATCGCATGTCGTTGTACTGCATAGCGAGTACGCGTCCTTCGAGTTTCAGGAGACGATCTCGAAAGACAGGGTTATCGATGATCGCTGCGCCGTTGATGCTCTCCTCCCGCATCAGGCGCTTTACCCCGTTCAAGCGATTCATTGCCGCGTCGGGCGTCGCCAGTGACCCGCGCTCATGCCCCAAAATCGCGTTCGCTACCTGCCAGCCCTGACCGCGTTCCCCCACGATTTGATGCTTCGGCACGCGCACGTCTGTAAAAAAGACTTCGTTGAAGTTGGCGTCACCGGTCATATCAACGAGCGGTCTAATTTCAATGCCCGGCGTGTCCATGCGGAATAATAAAAACGAAATGCCTAGATGCTTGGGCGCATCAGGTTCGGTGCGAACAAGGCAGAATATCCAGTCAGCATGGTGCGCGGTGCTGGTCCAGATTTTCTGTCCGTTGATAACCCATTCATCACCATCAAGCTCAGCTTTAGTAGTGAGACTGGCCAAGTCACTTCCGGCACCGGGCTCGGAATAACCCTGACACCAAATCATTTCCGCGCGAATGGTCGGTTCGACAAATGCCTTCTTCTGCTCCTCCGTGCCCATCTCGAGTAGAACCGGCGTCAACATCGTCACGCCCTGACCGTTGAAACCACGGTGCATACGCTCTGCACCAAACTCTTCAGCAATGATTCTAGATTTGATGATATCTGGCTCGGCGCCATACCCTCCGTACTCGCGAGGGATCGTTCGGCTGTGATAGCCGTTCTCAATAAGGAGTGCCTGCCAATCTCGCATGGCTTGGCTCTTGATGCCATCTCCCGCCTGAGGCTGCTTATCTTTGTTTTCTCTTATGAACGAGCGCACTTCCTCTCGAAAAGCGTCGTACTCGCTGCCGTATGACAGATCCATTCTCTACCTCTCGTATTTTTCTTTGACAGTACCACATAGAAACGCACTCGAACGGATCGGCTTACTAACGTGAGCGCACCATCTGTCGTATCCTGCGTCCCTTACTGCATGAGACAACCATTATCGTGGATCTTATCCATCAATACCTGCCGCTGTGGATGTTTATCATCCTTATGGTCTCCACTCCCGGGCCTGCCAATATGCTGTTGATGTCGGCCGGCGCTCAGCAGGGCCTGACGCCCACCTTGCCATTTATTGCAGGGCTGACCGCAGGAAAACTCGCACTCAATATCGCTTTAGGGTTGGGGTTGATGGGTTTGCTTCAGGCCAATCCCACCATCGCCACTGTCTTTGTCTATGGCTCCGCAGCGTATATGGCCTACTTAGCACTTCGCAATTGGACGCCGCCCGCTCCGGGTAGCAAGAGTGCAAGCTTTACGTTTGTCTCGGGTAGCGTTGTCCACCCGCTCAGTCCAAAGACCTGGATGATGGCTACGCTTGCTATCACACAATTTGCCGACAGCTTTGCATCGGTTGAGGAACGTCTGCTTGTTGTTCCCCTCAGTTTTCTGGTCGCGCAGGTCTTTTTTGCTCTCGTGTGGTGTGGATTGGGCGTCCTGATGAGTCGCGCCTTTGAGCACAACATTGTGATACATCGAACATTGATTTTATTAACGCTCGGCGTCATCGTGTGGGCCGTCTTACAGTAAGTCGTCAGAGAACGATCGCTATGAATTTGACTAGTCCTAACACCTCTCGCCGCTCAGCGCTTAAGCTGCTAGCTGCGACCGCGGTTGCACTCCCCAATCTTGCATGGAGCGCCGTTCAGGCAATGCTACCCGCAGGTAAGCGCCGGGCGAGCTTCGTTGAACACAATGACTTGCCCTTGGCACTTGAGACAGCTCGAGACGCCTACGGGCAGGGGCCCATCACACCGATCAGCCAGTTTTTCGTTCGCAATAATCTACCGATGCCGGACTCAGAAATCATTACAGATCCCGACATATGGACTGTCCAAGTAACAGGCTGTCAGTCCGAGGGCGAGTTGACACTTTCTGACCTGAAATTACTACCGACCACAACAGTCGCCGCAGTCTTGCAGTGCTCTGGCAACGGCCGTGCTTTCTTCGATCACAAGCCCTCGGGCTCACCCTGGGCTGTGGGCGCCGCCGGTTGTGCGCTCTGGACCGGCGTTAAAGTCGCTGACGTCCTCGCGCAGTTTGGCGGGCCGAGCGATGGTATGACCTATCTGACCGGGACTGGTGGAGAGCCTCTACCCGCGGGGATAGACCCTCAGACGGTCGCAGTAGAAAGATCTGTGCCCTTAACAAAGGGCCTAGACGATTGCTTACTCGTTTGGGAAATGAACGGTGAGCCACTGCCTCTCGTCCATGGCGGACCCGTTCGACTATTGGTGCCAGGCTACTTTGGTGTGAACAATGTGAAATGGTTGAAAACCCTCGCTGCAACCACTGGTGAATCCTCGAATAAAATCCAGCAATCGGGTTATCGCATGAGACCCGTTGGAGAGAGCGGTAATGCGAGCCATCCTTCGATGTATCGTATGCCGGTAAAGTCATGGATTAACAGTCCCGGTGCCAACGGGCAGCCCATCGCTCCAGGACGACACCGGATTTTTGGTGTCGCCTTTTCAGGTGAGCGGGGCGTTGAGCGAGTAGAAGTCTCGACCGACGGCGGAAAGCGTTGGCAAGAGGCCAGTCTTTATGGGCCTGACTTAGGTGTGAACGGCTGGCGCACCTTCTCTTTGGATACAGAGCTTGGTATCGGGCAATACCAACTCGTGAGTCGCGCTACCGATACCCGGGGCGATACTCAGCCCGCTGACTTCCCGCCCAATCAACGGGGTTATGGGCACAATGGTTGGCGTGACCATGGCTTATCGATAACCGTCAGCGAGACAGCACACACACCTCAGCACTCTGAGAATGCCGTTGATGGAAAAACGTCAGCATTGATAACTGCAGGCTCCGTCGCCACATCGGCCAGTGTAGTAAGTCGCATGGACTCGACAAACTTGCCGAAAGATCACGCTTCAGAACCGGGCTTGGGCTATCAGCTTTTTAACAACGCGGCTCAACCGCCCTGCGGCGCTTGCCATAGTCTGGAAGCCGCCGGTGCTAAGGGTGTGGTTGGTCCTAATCTTGATGAACTCAAGCCCGACGCACAGCGCATAAGAACAGCGCTTGCTCAAGGGGTTGGGGCAATGCCGGCCTACGCTGATCAGCTTACCGATGCAGAGGTCACTGCGTTGGTGAAGTTCATCACCTCGACTCAGTGACGCGCACTTGTCGCTTGGATGGCGTTGAGAAATTCGCAGAGTTCAGCGTCCGGGTGCGCTTGAACGGTAACCTCGTTTGAAACCACGAGCGATTGCTGACTGGAACTCCAAGCAGGCCAAGATACTTTGGGTTGGACCTGAGCTTTTA
>CAJXZI010000023.1 GCA_913063005.1 uncultured Halieaceae bacterium
GGCACTCAATATGGCTGCAATTCCAAAAGACCTGATGGAATCTGAACTTTTTGGCCATGAAAAAGGGGCTTTCACAGGCGCTGCCGGCAGGCGTGAAGGCCGCTTTGAGCAGGCCAACGGTGGCACACTATTTCTCGATGAAATTGGGGACATGCCCCATGAGACCCAAACGAGGTTACTTCGAGTCCTTGCTGAAGGTGAGTTCTTCCGTGTCGGTGGGGCTACAGCCATCAAGACGGATGTCCGGGTTATCGCTGCAACACATCAAGATCTAAGGGCGCTTGTTGCCGAGGGTTCATTCCGCGAGGATTTGTATCACCGCTTAAACGTCATAGGTATCAACGTTCCCAGACTCGCCGAGCGGCGCGAGGACATCCCACTGTTGCTCAATCACTTTTTAGCAAAAGCAGCGTCAGAGCTGGGCGTGCCTACCAAAGAACTGTCGCCTCAGGTGAGGGACTACCTCAGTACACTGGAGTGGCCCGGAAACGTCCGTCAACTCGAGAACACCTCCCGCTGGCTCACGGTAATGGGCGCAGGTAATACTATTTTGATGAGTGATTTGCCACCTGAATTGGTGGCGGAGCACGTTCAAGGCGTGCAGACACCCGAGGGGTCGTGGGAAAAACAGTTATCAGACTGGGTTCGGGCCAGGTTGCTGGCGGGGGAAACTCATGTGCTCAAGCACGCGATGCCGCAGATCGAGTCGATCATGATGAACGCGGCACTAGAGCATACCGCCGGTAAAAAAGCAGAAGCGGCTGAGCTTCTCGGCTGGGGTCGAAACACCCTTACACGAAAGCTCAGCCAGCTGGCTTAGTGAGTAGCGCCCTCAGCGGGCTGATCACCACCCTGCGCTGCCTGTTGTGCCATTGCTTGGGCATACAGTGCGTCGAAGTTAACAGGCGCTAGCATCAACGCTGGGAACCCGCCTTTAACAACGATGTTGTCAATCGCTTCACGCGCGTAAGGGAATAGGATATTTGGCGCAACGGTAGCAAGAATCTGCTTCAGTGGCTCAGCCTCGATACCGGACGCGAAGAAAATACCTGCCTGCTGAACTTCAACAAGGAACGCATTTTTCTCTTCAATTTTCGCTGTCACAGTGATCGAAAGAATCACTTCGTGATTGCCATCATCATCGGCCTTTGAAGAACGGGTATTCAAATCGACGTTGACGCTTGGCTGCCAATTCTGACGAAAAATGCCGGGGGTCGCTGGCGACTCAAATGAGATGTCTTTGGTATACATGCGCTGCATCGTAAACTGCTGCTGCACCTGATCGTCTTGTGCTGCACCTGCAGCTTGCTCTTCCGCCATTGCGGTGTCTCCTGTCTTCGACGTTTGTTACGCTTCTGTTTGAAGCATGGAATCTAATCGTTGTTGGCGCTCGAGGCTATACAATTCGTCGCAGCCTCCGACGTGCTGATCGCCTATCCATATCTGAGGCACGCTTGTCGCACCCGCCATGGCAGCCATCTTCGCGCGTAATGGCGCATCACCATCAACGGGAATTTCGTTGAAGGCGATATTTTTACTGCTCAGCAGCCGTTTCGCACGAACACAAAAAGGGCACCATTGAGTTGTATAAATAGTTACTGGCTTCACGTGTTCGACTTCATTTATTCGTCACGGGCAATCGCTGCTCATCCCAACTCATCATACCGCCGGCCATTCGTTGTGCCTGAGGAAATCCGTTTGCCCTAAGCTGTTTAACGGCGGTACTCGCGCTCGTACCCATGCGACAGACCACAATCACTGGCTTGTCTCTGTAATTCTCAAGCTCGCCCAGACGCCCCTGCAAGTTAGCGATAGGGATATTAACCGCCTCCGTGATGTGCGCACGCTTATATTCTTTGGCCTCTCTGACATCGAGAAACACACCACCTTCTCTGTTAGTAAGATTAATCGCCTGCTGTGGACTCAACGCCGGACCAGCCTTGCGCGACTCGGTGAATAACAGCAAGTTCAAGCTCAGGAGGAGCGCAAACACCAATACCCACTGCTCAGAGATAAAAATCAGAAAATGGCTAAAAGTCACGGGTACTCTCTGGCCTCGCGAAACGGTTGAAGCGGCGGAGTATACGTGCTTCACACTGTGCTCTCCAGTGGCACTATCACCATGCGACAAACGCTCGCCAGATTTGAAACAAGGGTGATCTTTCAGCCCTTTGACTGCTAAAATTGGGCGCTCGCCACGAGGAATTTTTATGCCCCCCATGAACTCTGTTGCTTCACCTGCAGTCTTAGTCATTCTTGATGGCTTCGGATACCGAGAAGCCAGTGAGAACAACGCTATTTTTCATGCGGCAACACCCACCTTCGATCGACTCTGGCGCGAGGGCGAATCCACACTGGTTTCGGGCTCGGGCCTAGACGTCGGGCTACCCCAAGGTCAGATGGGCAACTCTGAAGTCGGGCATATGAGCCTGGGGTCAGGTCGAATTATTTATCAGAGCATCACGCGAATCGACAAAGCGATCGATGACGGTGATTTCTACGAAAACAAGGCCTATTGTGATGCGGTTGATAAAGCAATTGCCGCTGACGGCGCAGTGCACTTATTCGGCTTACTGTCTCCGGGCGGTGTTCACAGCCACGAGAACCATATTTTTGCAGCTGCGCGGCTGGCTAAGCAGCGTGGCGCCAAAGCTATTTACCTGCACGCATTTCTCGACGGAAGAGATACGCCGCCTCGCAGTGCACAGGCCTCACTCGAGCGCGCAGAAGCAGAGCTCGGCAAACTGGGGGTAGCACGGATTTCAACGGTACAGGGTCGCTACTTTGCTATGGACCGAGACAATCGATGGGACCGAATCGAGTCGGCAACGAAGCTCTTAGTCGACGGTGAGGCGGAATTTACATTTGGCTCGGCAATGGAAGCACTCAGCGCCGCTTACGAGCGTAACGAAAATGACGAGTTTGTAGCGCCGTCGCTAGTTGGTGATGCTGCGCCCATCGCCAATGGTGATGCAGTCCTGTTTATGAACTTTAGGGCAGATCGTGCGCGACAGCTGACACAAGCACTAACCAACCCAGCGTTCAACGAATTTGACTGTCGCCAGCCTGAGGTTTCTTTCGTTGCCACAACCGAGTACTACGAAGGCGTAAACGCAAACGTGGCTTTCGCTCCTGATGTGGTCCGAGAAACCCTGGGCGAGGTCGTAGCAAACAGCGGAATGAAGCAAGCGCGGATTGCGGAAACCGAAAAATACGCTCACGTAACCTTCTTCTTCAGCGGCGGACGCGAGGCGCTATTCGATGGCGAGGAGCGCGTGCTGATTCCGTCGCCCGATGTGGCCACTTACGACTTAAAGCCCGAGATGTCAGCGGTTGAAGTCACTGACGCGGTTATCAGCAGCATCGAAAATCGGTCGCATCAACTCATTGTCGTGAACTTTGCCAACGGCGATATGGTGGGCCACACGGGGAACTTTGATGCCGCCGTAAAAGCGGTAGAGACACTCGATATGTGTGTCGCAAAACTCGAGAAAGCGGTGTTAGCTGCAGGCGGACAAGCACTGATTACCGCTGACCATGGCAATTGTGAGCAAATGCATGACCACGATACTGAGCAACCTCATACTCAGCACACTACCGAACCGGTCCCCCTGTT
This sequence comes from uncultured Halieaceae bacterium, assembly GCA_913063005.1. Lineage (GTDB taxonomy): Bacteria > Pseudomonadota > Gammaproteobacteria > Pseudomonadales > Halieaceae > Luminiphilus. The sequence goes on from CAJXZI010000023.1 coordinate 3,617, forward strand.
CTACATCGGCAACCAACAAAGACGTTTTAGAGACGCTCCAGGCATCTTGGCTGATATCGCACCGACGATGCTTGATATTATGAACCTTCCGAAGCCGACCGCTATGACTGGCGGGTCGTTGCTCCAAGCTGACGCATAGGGCGCTTTGATACCTCGCCCGTCTGTCCACATGCCGCTTCCAATATCGCGCTACCTGCCCGCAAGATTGTCACACCGTGCGTGTCTTCACAGACCCCTCTTTGTTTGCGCAATTGTTATCGGACTCTTGACGAGTACTGAGGCCAATATTGCGGTCGCACAATCCGCAAATAACAAACTAAGGTCTGAACCAGCGACGGTAGAAGAGGCCAAAGCCGCAATCGAGAGGGTAAACCAAGCTATTGCTGCACTTGAGAGCATGGTCATAACAAGATCAAACGAGCGTGCTGGGCTTCAAAACACGCTTCGCAGGACCGATACGTCGATTGCAGAAACTAACCTTTCGATTGATAAAAGTCGCCGAAATATCGAGGCGTTGAGTCGCACCATCAACAACCTGGAAGCGGAGGCGGTGACACTGAACCGCGATATAAGCGCGCGCCAATCCCAATTAGAAAAGGCTTTAGGCGCCTTTTCTATTTTGCGCCAAGGCGGCGACTTAAAGATTTTGTTTGGCGACAGCGATGCCCACGAAACCGAGCGCCATAGAGCGTACTTCGACATCTTAATGAACGAGCAACTCGCAGAAATAGACGCCTTTAAAACGGCAGTGCGTGCACTAGACGCTAATCAGAGGGCGCAAGAAGCAAATCGAATTGACCAAGAAAAAATGCGAAAGAACCTCGAGGCACAACGAGCAGAATTGTTAGCGCAGAGGGCAAATCAGCGCAACATCATCGCGGAGCTCACAGCTTTGCTGAAGCGCGATGGTCAGCAAATCCAAGCCCTCAAAGAAGACTCCACACGACTCAACACACTTCTCACTGAGCTGACTCGCCGCATTGCCGATCTCAATTTACTGGGTGACTTCGAGGACTTCGCATCAATGGCGGGTGAACTAAGCGCCCCCGTAAACAGTCTGAGTAAAACCCGTTTCGGGCAGAGGCGAGACCGGGGTGATCTTCGCTGGCAGGGTTGGCTCATGCCTGCAAAGCGTGGAACCGCGGTCCGGGCGATACATTTTGGCCGCGTTATCTACGCAGATTGGCTCAGGGGGCAGGGTTTGCTTACTATCATCGACCACGGTAATGGATGGATGAGCCTCTACGGACGCAACGAAAGTCTCCTAAAGACAACGGGTGAATGGGTGGCGCCGGGCGAGGAGATTGCAAAGGTAGGCTCGAGTGGTGGCGCTACCGATCCCGCACTTTATTTTGAGATACGCTCGGACGGTGCTCCGGTTGATCCAGCCAAATGGATTCGGGCAAGAAGGTAAATGAGAATGATCAAGACCCCTGAAAAGCAGCGTTTGCGGATGCATCTCTTCTTTGCGGCATTCACGGCGGCACTCTCACTGTCGGTGGCAGGGCCCGCATGGAGTCAGGTCACTGAGGCCACTGCAGAGGAGCTAGCAGCCGAGGCCGTGCCGGCCGATAGCGCAGAGCCGGCGTCAGATTCAGACAAATCTCAAAAGGCTGATGAAGATACCAATCAACAGGCGCAGTCTGTCAGCACCTCGTTCGAAGAACTGCAGCTCTTTGCGGACACCTTTGATGCTATTCGGCGAGGATATGTTGAGGAAGTGACCGACGCTGAGCTCTTTGAGATGGCGGTAAAGGGGATGTTGACCAGTCTCGACCCGCACTCAGCGTACTTAACCGACGACGGCTACAGCAACCTGCAAGAATCAACCGAGGGTCAGTTCACAGGCCTTGGCATTGAGATTGGCTATCGCGGTGGCTTTATTTCTATCGTGACACCCATCGACGGCTCACCCGCTGAAGATGCGGGGCTACAAGCAGGGGATGTGATCTTAAAAATCGACGGCACTTCCACACAGGGCATGTCGACGAATGAATCATCGACCTATATGCGCGGACCTGAAGGCACGACCGTGACGCTAGAGATTGGCCGTGCTGGTGAAAGCCAGCCGTTCGACGTTGTGGTGACCCGAGGAGTCATTGACGTACCCAGTGTCCGGTCGCGAGAGATTGATCCTGGCTACTGGCTTATTCGTGTATCCCGTTTTCAGCGAGACTCCGGAAAAGAAGTGACAGATGCACTCAATGATGCACTTGCAAAAGGCCCGGTTAACGGCGTTGTGCTCGATGTAAGAAACAATCCTGGAGGTGTGCTCAACGCCAGCGTGGAAATGGCGAGCAACTTCTTAGATGGCGGACTTGTTGTCTACACCCAAGGACGACACCCCGACTCAAAAACAGTACTAGAAGCAGAGCCGGGAGAGTTATTGCCAGGCGTTCCCGTTGTGGTGATGGTAAACGGCGGCTCAGCCAGTGCATCAGAGATCATTGCCGGCGCGCTTCAAGACAGGGGTAGAGCCGTCATTATGGGCACACGTAGCTTCGGTAAAGGCTCGGTCCAAACCGTATTGCCTGTCTCCGAAACGAAAGCTCTCAAATTGACGACGTCGCTCTATTACACGCCTAATGGACGATCAATTCAGGCTGATGGCATTGTGCCCGACGTGATTGTGGAGCGGGCGAAGCTTACCAACCTCGAACAGGGACGTCGGCTACGCGAGGCTGATCTGAACCGTAGCCTCAAAAACTCTGCGGAAACGCAAGCCTCTGAGACCGAGGAAATGGCGAGTCTGCGAGAAGACGACAACCAACTTTACGAGGCTTTTACGCTGTTAAAAGGCATCAATGTTTATAAAAGTATCGATGCGAAGCGCTTGCAGGATGCCTCATCAGAACAGGCAGAACCCACTGACACCACTAAGAATGGCAGGCCGTCGGAAAGTCCCGAGTAAGCCTCTCGTTCTTGCTAAGGCTCTAGCGACTACCGCCTGACGTGGATGCCTGCTCTAGCTAAGTGGTCTTTTGCCTCGCCGACTGTATACGTACCAAAGTGAAATATGCTTGCCGCGAGGACCGCATCGGCAGCACCCTCGCTGAAACCGTCGACCAAGTGATCAAGAGTGCCTACGCCACCCGACGCAATAACCGGTATATCAACGGCATCTGAAATAGCACGAGTAATCCCAAGGTCGTAACCGTCCTTAGTGCCATCTCTATCCATACTGGTCAGCAAAATCTCTCCAGCGCCAAATTCAGCCATTTTCCTAGCCCATGCAACGGCTTCGAGGCCAGTCTCCTTTCTGCCGCCGTGGGTAAAAAGCTCGTAACGACCCGACCCATCACCAAGGTCCTTGACGTCCATGGCTACAACAATGCATTGCGAGCCAAACCGTTCGGCAGCCTCTTTCACAAGCTCGGGATTAAAGATGGCCGCCGTGTTTATGCTGACTTTGTCGGCACCGGCGTTAAGTAAGGTTCGGATATCACTAACAGCCCGCACCCCGCCACCGACAGTGAGTGGGATAAACACCTCTGAGGCAATCTGCTCGACCGTGCGATACGTCGTATCTCGCTGCTCGTGGCTTGCTGTTATATCGAGAAAAGTAATTTCATCGGCGCCAGCGTCGTTGTAGCGGCGCGCTATCTCAACGGGATCACCTGCGTCGCGGATACCGACGAAATTGACGCCCTTAACCACGCGCCCCTGGTCAACATCCAAGCAAGGAATGATTCGCTTCGCGAGTGCCATTAGTCGCGTGTCATCCGGTCTGAAAGTGCCTGAGCTTCAGCTACGTCCAGCGTGCCCTCGTAGATAGCACGCCCTGTGATCGCACCAATAATGCCGTTATGTGCAACCTCGGCCAAGCCACGAATATCGTCGATGTTGGTCACGCCACCAGAAGCAATAACAGGTAGCCCGCCTTCAACAGCAAGATTAACTGTCGCCGCGATATTAACACCCTGCATCATTCCGTCGCGCTCGATGTCCGTGTAGACAATCGCCTCAACACCGGCGTCGCGAAAATCACGCGCTAAGTCTACCGCTCGTACCGTACTCGTCTCGGCCCAACCGTCTGTAGCGACAAAACCCGCTTTCGCATCGATGCCAACAATAATGTGACCCGGAAAACGCTCGCACGCCTCGCGCACAAACTCAGGATTCTTCACTGCGGCTGTGCCAATGATCACGTAACTCACACCTGCGTTCAGGTAGTTTTCGATGGTATGACAGTCCCTAATACCGCCACCAATCTGAACCGGGAGGCTGGGCAGTGCTTGAGTGATCGCTTTAACCGCACCCGCATTCTTTGGGGTGCCGGCAAAGGCGCCGTTGAGGTCTACCATATGTAGCCTGCGGGCACTCGCCTGAGCCCATTGCTCAGCCGTTGCAACAGGATCGTCGGAGAAAACCGTGCTGTCGTCCATGTCGCCTTGGCGCAACCGAACGCATTGCCCATCTTTAAGGTCTATTGCTGGAATAACTAACATGATCCATCCCAATCGAGGAAATTCGATAACAGCTTTACGCCATTGTCATGGCTTTTCTCGGGATGGAATTGCGTAGCAAATACATTCCCCTGAGCAACCGCAGAAGCACCCTCCAAGCCGTATTCAAAGGTGGCCACTACCGAATCGCATTGATCTGCGGGCACAAAAAAGCTATGAACAAAATAGAAATACGCGTTGTCGTCAATTCCGTTCCACATTGGATGCGCGGATATCTGTCTGACACGATTCCATCCCATATGAGGCACTTTCAACTTAGCGCCCGCAGTATCTCGATGGTCCTGAGGGAATCGTGTGACTGGGCCCTGCAACCAATCGAGACAGGCAACACCACCGTTCTCCTCAGAGCGCGTCATCAGCGATTGCATACCCACGCATATGCCAAGTACTGGGGTCCCTGCCTCAATCACGGCCCGTAACGTTTCATCGCAACCAAGCCGCTTGAACTCGCTAATGCAGTCACGAATAGCGCCCACACCAGGAAAAACCACACGATCAGCACTCAATATAGCGTCGGGCATATCGGTGACCACAACACGATCAGCACCCGCTTTACGCAGCGCACTTTCTACCGAGTGAAGGTTGCCCATGCCGTAATCGATAACGGCAACTGTTTTTGACATCGGCTTACAAAACGCCTTTGGTCGATGGCATTGCCGAGGGTGCGCGCTCGTCTGCGGACACGGCCATTCTCAGCGCCCGTCCAAATGCCTTAAACACGGTCTCGGCCTGGTGATGGCTGTTCTCGCCCTTGAGGTTATCGATATGCAAAGTGAGCTGAGCGTGATTCACCAGTCCATGGAAAAATTCCGAGAACAGGTCTACGTCAAAGTCGCCCACTGAAGCGCGGGTGAAGGGCACGTTGTAGTGCAAGCTTGGGCGTCCAGAGAAATCAATCACAACACGTGACAAAGCCTCATCGAGCGGCACATAGGCATGTCCGTATCGTAGAATGCCACGCCGATCGCCAACGGCTTGCGCAAGGGCTTGGCCTAGCGTGATGCCAATATCCTCGACGGTGTGGTGTGCGTCGATATGTAAGTCACCATTTGCTTTGATGTTTAGGTCGACCATGCCGTGACGCGCGATCTGATCGAGCATGTGCTCAAGAAAGGGTAAACCCGTATCAAACTCTGCTTTACCAGTTCCATCTAGGCATACCGAGACAGTGATTTGGGTCTCCAGTGTGTCGCGAGACACCGTGGCTGAACGAGCTGTCGCTTGAGCGTTGTCCATCTATATTTCCTAAACTTGAGTCGACCACACCTGAGAGGCGCTACACTAGGCGGCGAATTGTATAGCAAAGCGCTGGCCAGCTCATCATATGACCGATCTCCCTACTTTTTCAGCGCGACTGCTTGCTTGGTTCGACGAGCATGGACGTAAGACCTTGCCTTGGCAGCAAGATCGCACGCCCTATCGGGTGTGGGTATCGGAGATCATGTTGCAGCAGACACAAGTCGCAACGGTCATCCCTTACTACGAGCGTTTCATGGCGAGATTTCCCGAAGTGACCGATCTTGCAAGCGCACCCATCGACGATGTTCTCAGTCTGTGGACGGGGCTTGGCTACTACGCTCGCGCACGCAATTTACACAAAACCGCCTCCCTCGTGGTTGAAAAATTCAGTGGGGAGTTTCCAGACTCGGTCGAAGGTCTGGAGTCACTGCCAGGGATCGGCCGATCAACTGCGGGCGCGATTCTCACCCTCGGGCACGGTGGTTGGGCGCCCATCTTGGACGGAAACGTGAAGCGTGTTCTAGCTCGTTACCACGCCATCGAGGGCTGGCCTGGTCGTAGCGACGTGCTCGCAGCGCTGTGGAAAGCCTCCGAGGCCGTGACGCCGCGAGAACGAACCGCTGATTACACGCAGGGCATCATGGACTTGGGCGCGACGCTGTGTACCAAATCAAAACCTGAGTGTTTGTTCTGTCCGATGACGGAAGATTGCCAGGCAAGAATCTCGGGCGCGCAATCTGCCTATCCAGGAAAGAAGCCAAAGAAAAAGACTCCCACCCGCGAGACGTATTTCATTATCTGCATTGATTCACAGGGGCAGCTGTTACTGGAGAGGCGACCACCGAGCGGAATTTGGGGTGGCCTCTGGTCATTTCCCGAGGCAAGTAATCTCGAAGCCTGCACAAACAACTCCTCAGATAAGCACCCGAACACCGACACTGGCGCTGTGGAAGAACCAGATAGTATTGATGCCGTTTCCGTAACATCGTGGCTCAATGAGCAAGGCTTAGTAGCCGTCCAACCGTGGACAGTCCTGCCCTCTGTCAGTCATACGTTTAGCCATTTTCGTCTCGAGATCACCCCGGTGACGTGTGTTGTCCAGAACAATGTGTCAAGAATAGCTGACAGCGAAGGTCAGGGCTGGTTTACAATAGCGCGCTCGCTGACCTTGGGCTTACCCGCACCCGTGGTCAGGATATTGCAGTCACTCGAAGCATGAGTCTTGATCTTTGACTTCGATCAATGACCTTTACTAATAGAAATCTGGCTAAGGAATTCCGTAATGCGAACTGTAAAATGTCGTCGCTACAACGAAGAACTTGAGGGTCTTGATAGACCACCGCTCCCAGGCCCAAAAGGTCAGGCTATTTTTGAGTCTGTCTCGAAAAAAGCGTGGGGTGATTGGCAGGCGCTTCAGACGATGCTCATCAACGAGAAACACCTCAATATGATGGACCCTGATGCTCGCAAATATCTATCCGACCAGATGGAGCTTTTTTTGAGCGGCGGTGAACACGATCACGCGGAAGGCTACGTACCACCCTCACAGTCAAATTAAACGATCACTCAACGAGAGACATTTAAATGCGCAGAGTATTGCCCTGGCTCATCACCATAGTCAGCTGCTTTTTAGTGACTGGCGCGCTGGCAGCAGTGAAATATCAGCAAATTACGGCTGCCATCGCCTTCGGCGCCTCGTTCCCTGAGCCCTACGAAGTGGTCAGTGCACAGCAGGTCAGCACAACATCGCATACCGCTATCCGGCGTTTGGGTGGCACCGTCCGAAGACCTGAATTCGTGGAAATCAGTCCAGAGGTGGGCGGCCGTATCGTTGCGCTTCCTCACCAATCGGGCGCCATTGTTAAAAAGGGTCAACCGCTACTTGAGCTATTCTCAGCCGATCTCACGGCGCAACAGGAAGCCCTCAAAGCGGAGCGCGATCTTACGATTACTCAGCTTGGAAGAAGTCAAAAGCTACGATCGCAATCGCTGATTGCGCAAGATGATATCGATGTACAGCAGGCGCGATTAAATGCACTGAATGCACAAATCCGTGCAATTGATGCCCAGCTAACGCGATTAACACTGACAGCGCCCTTTGATGGTCGCATGGGCATCTACACGCACGTTGTGGGCGACATGATCGACAGCGGCGAAGTCATCGCAGATTTCACCGGTCTTGGCAGCGAGCGGTGGATTGATTTCAAAGTGCCTCAGGGTCTAGCGCGCTTAAGTGTCGGCGATAGGGTAAGCATTTTTGACCTCGACAATAATCTACTCGGCACTGCGACTATTATTGTTGTCTCAGATACCATCGACGCAAATACACGAACTTTTGATGTCCGCGCTGTGACCCAAAGCGATGGCTTGAAACACGGCGAATTGCTGCAGGTTGAAGTTTCAAGCGGCGCCTCATCCGTTGTTTATCAGTTACCTCCCGCGAGCATCCGCTGGGATACCGAGGGAACTTATATTTTCGAACTAGCCGATGCTGAAGCTGGCGCACAGCAGCCCTTCAGGGCAGTTCCAACGCGAGTCACCTTGGTTGATGAGAGCGCAGACGTTGCCCTTTTCACGGCCGACTTGGATGAAACAGCCCTGTTCGCTACGACAGGCTCGTTTAAGCTCTCCGATGGCGTTCTAGCGCGTCTTTACACTGGGGCAAAGTAATATGACCGAGCTCCACGACAAGCCTCGTTGGAACGATATTTTTGTAAAACGCCCTGTCATTGCGGTTGTGGTGTCATTGCTTCTATTGCTTGCGGGCATCCGATCTGCGGTCGATATCCCGGTTTTGCAGTTCCCCGTGATTAAAAGCTCTTCGATCCAAATTATCACTCCCTACCCGGGCGCGACAGCAGAGTCAGTCCAAGGCTTTGTTACCGAACCTATTGAGCGCGTAGCCAACGCCATCCCGGGTGTGGACTATGTGGAGTCTGTAACGACGTCGGGCGAGAGTATTGTTACTGCGTGGATGCAGCTCAACGAAGACAGCACCGATGCACTCGCGGAGTTGTCATCGGGCCTCAGTCAGATTCGGTTAGAGCTCCCGGATGGTGCTGAAGATCCGTTCATTGAAGTGAGCAGAGCTGACAGTCCTTACGCCAGTTTTTATCTCGCGGTAAGTGTCCCCGACACGCGTTCGATAGGTGAAGTGACTGATATTGTCCAGCGCGACATCGTGCCGCAGCTCACCTCGGTGCCCAATGTACAACGTGTCGACAACAGCGGCGTGAAACCTGCAATGCGCATTTGGCTCAACGCCTGGAAAATGGCAGCTCTGGGTGTGACGGCTCACGACGTACGCGATACGTTACAAGGTAACAACGTCATCGGCGCCCTCGGCGCGAGTGAGAGCGATACCCAGCGTATTACCCTGAAGACCGACGCCACTGCACGCACAGCGGACGATTTCCGATCTATGATCATACGTGCTGAAGATGGCGCAGAAATTCGTTTGGGTGACGTCGCCAGAATCGAGCTCGGCATCGAAGAGAAGCAAATGCGCAGTCGATACGCGCAGGATCTGGTGGTTTTCTTACCGATTTACGCGGCGCCTGGAGCGAGCGAAATCGCCGTTGCCGACGCACTGTATGATCGCATCGAAGACATCAATAGCGTGCTGCCCGATGACCTCGAACTGATCATGGCCTTCGATATTTCGAATTACATGAGAGATTCTTTGCGTGAGATCGTCACCACTTTGGGTGAGACGATACTGCTTGTGGGCTTTGTTGTGGTGGCGCTGATGGGCTCGTTTAGAACGGCCCTAGTGCCACTAATGACGATACCCATCTCGCTGCTCGGTGCCGTAGCCGCAATGTCCGTCATTGGCTTTTCGTTCAACCTTTTGACCGTACTCGCTATCGTGCTTTCGGTAGGTTTGGTGGTTGATGACGCCATTGTGGTGGTAGAGAACGTTGCCAGAAACTTACGAGCAGGCATGAGTCGTTACCAGGCGGCACTGACGAGCTCTCGTAGATTGCTGGGCCCTATCGTTGCTATGACGGCAACCTTGGCTGTGGTCTATGCACCGATCGGGTTCCTATCGGGCCTCTCTGGCGTTCTCTTTCGGGAATTCGCCTTCGCTCTAGCGGTGGCGGTCATGATTTCGGGCTTCGTGGCCATGACGCTCTCCCCAGTACTGAGCGCCTGGGTCTGCCCCGATAAGGGTCACGAATCGAGAACCACGCGCTGGGTAAACCAGCGTTTTGATGCCACTGCGGACGCCTACTCGCATGTTGTCGATTTCTCGCTAAAGTGGCGGTATCAGCTGATTGCTGCCGGTATTTTCTTCTCTCTGCTGTCAGCACCACTCTACCTCTTTTCGCTCAAAGAGCTCTCTCCAGTTGAGGACCAGAGTAGTCTGGGACTCGTGTTCGAGTCCGCTCCTGAGTCATCGCTTCAAGAAACCTACGAAGGCTTTTATCAGGTTGTCTCAACGTTGGAAGACAAACCCGAACCCTCATACATGTGGCAGATCGTACAACCCAACGGCGGATTTGGCGGACAGGAGTTTGTGCCACCCGAAGAGCGTGACCGCAGAGTTACCGACATGGTTTTTGAGATCTATCAGAGCATCAAGAACTCGCCCATTGTCTCGGCCATTCCGTTCGAAGAAGCCTCATTACCCTCGGCGGGACGTTTCGATGTTGAGGTCGTAATCACCTCCTCTGACACCAATGAAAATATGCTGGAAGTAGCGCGCGCTATGGTTGATGAAGCGCAGTCGTCGGGCAGCTTCTTATTCGTCGAAACCGACATCAAAATCGATCGCGTTGAAGCGGAGTTTGAGATCGACAAAGAACGCCTAGCAGACCTCGGCATGAGCCTTGGCGACCTTTCAGCGCAAATGGGCCTTATGGTGTCGCCTGCCTATGTAACACGCTTTGACGAACGCGGCCGGGCCTATCGTGTCATCCCCATGCTGGAAGACGAACAGCGCAGCTCGCCTTCGGCGCTTCTTGATATTCCGGTAAGAATTCCCAACGGAGAGCTGGTCCCCTTTGGCTCGCTGGTGACACTGACACGCTCTACCCAGCCTCGCGCTCTAACGCGCTTCCAGCAGAAAGATGGCTTTAAAATTTACGGTGCCGTCCTCCCAGGAACGACGAAGGATCAGGGCCTCAGTCTCCTCGAGGACATTGCGGAGCGCACGCTACCGGATGGCTACGTTCTCGACTACCTTGGCGAGTCACGCGAGCTTCGCAGTGAAGGCAATACAATGGCCGGGGTTCTCTTGATTGCAACTGTGCTCGTCTTCTTAGTGCTCGCGGTACAGTTCAACAGCTTTAGAGATCCGTTAATCATACTGTTAGGATCGATCCCACTTGCGTTGTTTGCGGCGCTGACCATCACCTTCCTCAACTTCAGCACCATTAATATTTTCTCGCAGGTAGGTCTTGTCACCCTTGTGGGGCTGGTCACCAAAAATGCGATTTTGATTGTCGATTTCGCCAATCAGGAGCGCATTGCCGGCGTTGAAAAGTTAGCGGCAATTAAGAACGGTGCCATAGCGCGACTGCGCCCCGTTCTTATGACAACAGGGGCAACTGTGCTTGGCCACTTCCCCTTGGTTTTGGTAACGGGTGCAGGCGCGGAAGCTCGAAATAGCATTGGTGCCGTGCTGGTCTTTGGCATGCTCATCGGAACACTGTTCACTTTAGTTATTTTACCCGCGGTTTATGCGGTTCTCGCTTCTAATCGGGATATGACCAGGGACGCCAAGGACGATGAAGCGGTGGACGACGCGGATAATGCGCCGGTAATGGCTTAGTTTACTTGACGGCTTAACATCTCGACGGTTTAATACGCGGCCTTTCCGAAGTACTTTCTTCAGATTTGCCCAGGTAGCTCAGTTGGTAGAGCAGGGGATTGAAAATCCCCGTGTCGGCGGTTCGATTCCGTCCCTGGGCACCATC
>CAJXZI010000024.1 GCA_913063005.1 uncultured Halieaceae bacterium
TCGTGCTCGCGGACTACCCTTGTGGTTCAGTCTTGCAACACATGGCACCGAGGCCCCTCTGAGCCTTCATAAACTGGCAAGTCGATATCGAGTGTTGTGTTGTCGCTCTGTGGAATTGAGAGTTTTGCCGTCTTGCTTGTCATTGAGAGTCCCCCGACTGGATTTTTGTGGCGCCAAACTAGCGGCGCTCGTTGTTGCTGTCAATTTTACAACAATCCTACTGTCAAGACCGCACTAATGATCGTCTTTTGCCATATGAATTTGTCAGTTGCGAAGCGACTACCTATACTCACGCCTCGAATTCAGACCACTTGACTGCTCTGGGGGCTATGAAGTGAAACCACGCGGAAGTAAGGACAGCCGTCCTGTCAATTTAGACATCAGCACCATCAAGCTGCCGATCACGGCATGGGCATCGATTTCCCACCGAGTGTCGGGGGTTTTGTTGTTTGTATCGAGCCTGTTGATGGTATGGGCTTTGGATATGAGTCTCTCGTCTCAAGAGAGTTTCGATTCGCTAGCTACAATTCTTAGTTCCTCGGCGGCGAAGGTGGTGCTCTGGGGGTTTTTGGTGGTGTTTTCTTACCACGCTCTCGCAGGTATCCGTCACTTGATCATGGACATGGGCGTTGGTGAGGACTTTAAAGGTGGCGCCTTGGGTGCTCGCATTCTTTTTGTGGCGGCCGCTGTTGCCGCTGTGGTTTGGGGAGTAGTGCTGTGGTAACTCAGGTAACCAGTTTTAGTCGTAACGGCCTATCGGACTGGCTCATACAGCGAGTGAGCTCGCTGATCATGCTGGCATATTTTTTATTCATTGGTTTCCAGATCGCTAATGGGATTGACTACACTTCCTGGAGAGCGCTGCACGACACAACGGCAATGAAGGTTTTTACATTGCTTGCGATTGGCGCTTACGTGTCTCACGCGTGGATTGGTCTTTGGACAGTGTTCACTGACTATCTGACAGAATACATGCTGGGGTCGATTGGCAACGTCGTGCGGCCAGTTTTACAAATCGCAGTCGTGCTGACCTTGGTGGTTTACGCCATTTGGGTGATTCAGGTTATTTGGGGATAAGCCGCGCAGTTGAGCGGTGTGCTTGGGAGAAGCAAAGCAATGCGAACTATCTCGTTCGATGGAGTAATTGTAGGTGGTGGCGGTGCCGGGATGCGCGCTGCACTGCAGTTGGCGCAATCCGGCTACAAGACAGCCGTTATTTCAAAGGTATTTCCAACGCGATCACACACGGTGAGTGCGCAAGGTGGTATCACTTGTGCTATCGCAAGTGCAGATCCTCAGGACGATTGGCGCTGGCACATGTATGACACTGTTAAAGGCAGTGACTACATTGGTGACCAGGATGCGATTGAATACATGTGCTCTGTGGGTCCCGAGGCGATTTTCGAGCTGGAGCACATGGGATTACCTTTCTCTCGAACCGAAGAGGGTCGCATCTATCAACGCCCGTTTGGAGGGCAATCCAAGAATTACGGTGAAGGCGGTCAGGCCGCTCGTACCTGCGCGGCTGCGGACAGAACAGGCCACGCTCTGCTTCACACGCTTTACCAGAACAACGTCAAGAACGAGACAGTCTTTTTTAACGAGTGGTTTGCCACTGATCTAGTCAAAAACCAAGACGGTGCTGTGGTTGGTGTAATCGCGATTTGCATCGAGACCGGAGAGACGGTCTATGTAAAGTCGAAAGCAACTGTTTTCGCTACAGGTGGTGCGGGTCGTATCTACGCATCGACTACAAATGCACACATCAATACAGGTGATGGTGTCGGTATGGCGCTTCGTGCGGGTGTGCCGGTACAAGACATGGAAATGTGGCAGTTCCACCCAACTGGCATCTATGGCGCGGGCACGCTCGTGACTGAGGGTTGTCGTGGTGAAGGTGGTTACCTGATCAACGCAGACGGCGAGCGCTTCATGGAGCGATACGCGCCAAATGCAAAAGATCTGGCGGGCCGCGACGTCGTGGCGCGGTCGATGATCCTCGAAATCTTAGAAGGTCGCGGTTGTGGACCAAACGGCGATCACGTAAAGCTCAAGCTCGATCACCTCGGTGAGGAAGTCCTTGAGTCACGACTCCCAGGTATTTGTGAGCTGTCGAGAACATTCGCTCACGTTGACCCCGTTAAAGAGCCAATCCCTGTGGTGCCAACGTGCCACTACATGATGGGCGGTATTCCTACAAATATTCACGGTCAGGCACTGACAGTCGACGCAGACGGCAACGATCAGGTGATTCCGGGGCTCTATGCGTGTGGTGAGATCGCGTGTGTATCGGTTCACGGAGCGAACAGACTGGGCGGTAACTCGCTTCTTGACTTGGTTGTGTTTGGCCGAGCGTCGGGTCTCTTCATTGAAGATGCACTGCGTCAAGGCATTGATATGCGCGACGCCACCGCGAGCGATATCGAAGAGTCTAACTCTCGTCTGGTTGCTCTTAATGAGCGCGAGGGCGGCGAGAATGTTGCCGCGCTGCGCAAAGAACTGCAGGGCGTCATGCAGAATTATTTCGGTGTATTCCGAAACGGCGAATTCATGCAGCAGGGTATCAAGAAGCTTGACGATCTCAAGGAGCGCATTGCGAATGTGAAACTTGAGGACAAGAGCAACGCGTTCAATACGGCGCGTATCGAATGTCTCGAGCTGCAGAATCTATTTGAAACAGCGGAGGCGACCGCTATCGTTGCCGAGGCGAGAAAAGAGAGTCGTGGTGCTCATGCACGTGAGGACTTTACGGAAAGGAACGACGAAGAGTGGTTGTGTCACTCGATCTATCACCGTGAAGGCCGCGCTGTGAGCAAGCGCTCAGTGAACTTTACACCGAAGACGGTTGAGACTTTCCAACCAAAAATTCGTACCTACTAATCTGCTGGGAGATAAGTAATGTTGCAGGTCAGCGTATATCGCTTCAACCCTGAAACCGATTCTGCACCGCAAATGCAGGACTACAACGTTGATACCGGCGGCAAGGACCTTATGGTGCTTGACGTTTTGGAGATGATTAAAGCCGACTACGATGCGAGTGTCACTTATCGCCGAAGCTGCCGAGAGGGTGTGTGCGGCTCTGATGGTCTCAATATGAATGGCAAAAATGGTCTTGCGTGCATAACGCCACTTTCTCAGGCAGTGAAGAACAACAAGCTCGTTATTCGTCCATTACCTGGCTTGCCGGTAGTTCGCGATCTTGTTGTTGATATGAGTTTATTCTACGCGCAGTACGAGAAGATCGAACCGTACCTTCAGAATAACACGCCAGCGCCGGCGATTGAGCGCCTCCAAACGCCAGAGGATCGTGCCAAGTTAGATGGGCTGTATGAGTGCATTTTATGTGCCTGTTGTTCAACGAGCTGCCCATCTTTTTGGTGGAACCCTGACCGATTCGTCGGTCCTGCGGGTTTATTGCAGGCGTATCGCTTTCTCGCTGATAGCCGTGATCAGGCGACAGACGAGCGGTTGGCTAAGCTTGACGACCCCTTCAGCGTGTTCCGGTGCCACGGTATTCAGAATTGCGTGAACGTTTGCCCTAAGGGTTTAAACCCTACGCGAGCGATTGGTCATATCCGCACAATGCTCCTAAACCGCGCTGCATGATCATCCGGTTATAGGTTGTATTCCTCTAGGGAATATTATGGAAAATTAACGCTGCTTTTGCGGCGTTTTTTCGTTTTTGGAGTCCAGCTTTCGTGGGAAAGCAGGCGGGAAGGGAGTAAGATATTCCTCCGAAAGCGGTGATACATACCAAACAAAAACATCACTGCGTGAGACTTCGGGGGAAGTGTGCATGGATGAGTCGATAGACCGACCTAGCATGGAGCAGCAGCGAAGTACGTCTCACCTCTCGGGCGGCAATGCGGCCTATGTAGAGGACTTATACGAGGCGTACTTAAAAGATCCTAATGACGTGCCACAGCAATGGCGCGAGTACTTTGATCGCTTACCAAAGGTCGAAACAGCGACTCACGCAGCACGAGATTTACCTCACTCGGTGCTGCGAGCTCAGTTTGCTCGCATTAGCAAGATGCGTGTTCGTACCGAGGCGACTCGGAGTCAGGACTCTCAGGCCACCGAGTATGAGCGGAAGCAAATTCGCGTCGTTCAGATGATTTCTGCCTATCGGCAAAGAGGGCATCAGAAGGCGCAACTCGACCCCTTGGCGCTGCACCCGCGAGTGCCAGTGCCTGATCTTGAGTTGGAGTTCCATGATCTCTCTGAGGCCGATTTGGATACAGTCTTCCAAGTGGGGAGTCTCTATATTGGTAAAGCGGATGCGACACTTGCAGAGATACGTGCTGCCCTAGAAAAGACGTATTGCAATACGATTGGTGCTGAGTTCATGCACATCGTGAATACCGATGAGCGCCACTGGATTATGGGTCGAATGGAGTCTGTGCGCAGTGCGCCTGTCCTCGATCGTCAAAATCGTATCGAAATTCTTCGTCGTTTGATCAAGGCTGAGGGACTAGAGAAATCGCTCGCCTCGAAATACCCGGGAACAAAGCGCTTTGGACTGGAGGGCGGCGAGAGTCTTATCCCCATGATGGCAGAGGCCATACAGCGCATTGGCGGGTACGGTGCCAAAGAAGTGTGTATCGGCATGGCGCACCGCGGACGCCTTAATGTCTTGGTTAATATCCTTGGCAAGAATCCAAGCGAACTGTTCGACGAGTTTGAGGGGCGAGCTTCTTACTTTGGCTCGGGCGACGTTAAATACCATCAAGGTTTCTCTTCTAACATCATGACGCCGGGCGGGGAGGTGCATTTAGCACTCGCGTTTAATCCGTCGCACTTGGAAATTGTCTCTCCCGTTGTTGAGGGCTCAGTGCGAGCGCGTCAGGACCGAAGAAAAGATACAACGGGTGATGCAGTCGTTCCTATTGTGATCCACGGCGATGCGGCCTTCGCGGGGCAAGGCGTCGTTATGGAAACGTTCCAGATGTCGCAGACGCGCGGCTACAAAACGGGTGGAACACTGCACATCGTTATCAACAACCAGGTAGGCTTTACTACGAGCCGTCAGGAAGACGCCCGGTCGACAGAGTACTGTACCGATATCGCCAAAATGGTGCAGGCGCCTATTTTTCACGTGAATGGCGATGACCCTGAGGCGGTTGTCTTCGCTACACAGCTCGCGGTTGATTTCCGTAATCAGTTCAAGAAAGACGTGGTCATCGATTTGGTGTGTTACCGGCGTCGTGGCCACAACGAGGCCGACGAGCCCTCGGTAACCCAGCCGATGATGTACGCCACCATCAAAAAGCACCCGTCTACCCGAGACCTCTATGCACAGCGACTCATCGTCGAGGACGTGCTGACCAAGGACGAGGACGAGGCGCTAATGGAGCGCTATCGTGAGTCGTTGGATCGCGGCGAGCCAATGGTTGCTCAGCTTGTTATGGAGCCCAACACCAGTCTTTTCGTCGATTGGAAGCCATATCTTGGACACAGTTGGGATATCGATTGTGACACCACTGTTGAGCTAACCCGATTACGGGAGCTAGCGGAGGGCATGGGACAGATTCCCGAGGGGCTTGTTGTTCAACGCCAAGTTAAAAAGCTGATAGAAGACCGTAACAAAATGGCTGCCGGTGCCCTTGAGGTTAATTGGGGCTTTGCGGAAAATATGGCATACGCGACCTTGTTAGCCGAAGGCTATCCCGTTCGAATGACTGGGCAAGATGTGGGGCGTGGCACATTCTCTCACCGACATGCGGTCTTGCATGCGCAGAACAAACACCATGCGCACATCCCTTTGCAGCATCTCTCTGACGAGCAAGCTGAATTCAATATCTACGACTCACTTCTCTCTGAGGAGGCGGTGCTGGCGTTCGAATACGGCTACGCCACAACGGCACCAACCGGACTCGTTATTTGGGAAGCCCAGTTTGGTGATTTCGCGAATGGCGCACAGGTCGTGATCGATCAGTTCATCACCAGCGGAGAGTACAAGTGGGCGAGACTGTGCGGCCTCACCATGCTTTTGCCGCACGGGTATGAAGGGCAGGGGCCAGAGCATTCGTCTGCGCGTCTTGAGCGCTATCTGCAGTTGTCTGCGCAGGAGAACATTCAAGTTTGTGTGCCGTCGACCCCAGCCCAGGTGTTCCATATGCTACGGCGCCAGGCGATTAGACCGCTGAGAAAGCCGTTAATCGTTATGTCGCCCAAGAGCTTGCTGCGTCATAAGGCGGCTGTCTCCACGATGGATGAGTTGGCTAATGGGCATTTCCAACCAGTGATCGATGACCCTCATGTTGCTGACAAATCAGCGGTGACACGTGTCGTTCTGTGCTCTGGAAAGGTGTTTTACGACCTTGATGCGGCGCGCGATGAGAAAGGGACAGATCACGTAGCTTTGGTTCGCATAGAGCAGCTTTATCCGCTGCCAGAGGTACAACTCAAAGAGGTTTTGAGCACCTATCCGCGCGAGGCAAATGTTGTTTGGTGTCAGGAAGAGCCAATGAACCAAGGGGCCTGGTACGCAATTCAGGATTCCTTGCGCCGCCTTGTCTCGCTGGCAATGTTCGGTGCTGAATTGCGCTATGTAGGGCGACCTGCCTCCGCATCAGTGTCAGCGGGATACACAGCGCTCCATGTCAAAGAACAAGAAGCATTTATTTCAGCGGCCCTGGGGTGAGGGGTCGATTAACGAAAGGTAAAACGGACGACTATCATGAAAATAGAAATCAAGGCGCCGGCATTTCCTGAGTCTGTAGCAGACGGCGAAGTTTCGCTATGGCACAAGCAGGAAGGGGATTTCGTTCAACGCGATGAATTACTGGTAGAGATTGAGACCGACAAGGTTGTGATGGAAGTCGTCGCGCCTGAGGCGGGTCGACTCGATCGTATTCACGTGTCAGAGGGAAGCACGATTGAGAGCGAGGCTTTGCTTGCTGAGATAACACCCGGAGAGGGCGCAGCTGCGGAACCAGCGATCGAAGAAAGCGACGTGGCTCCGACATCCTCTGCGGATGCGCCCATGGGGCCTGCCGCACGACAGCTTGTGGAGGAGCATGGTTTAAATCCGAATACCATTACCGGCACTGGAAAGGGAGGACGCATAAACAAAGAGGATGTGCTCCAGCACTTGGCAGAAAAGGCATCTGCGCCCGCTCCCGCGCCAGCACCCGCTACGTCGCCTGCCACTCAAAGCGTTCAGAGCTCACCAGCGGCCGCGAACGAGGTTCAAGGACCTACAAGCGAGCGAATTGAACGTCGTGTTCCCATGACACGTATGCGCGCTCGCATTGCGGAGCGCCTTTTGTCGGCGACACAGCAAACAGCGATGCTGACCACGTTCAACGAAGTGGATATGTCGCCTCTCATGAAATTACGGTCGCAATATAAAGATCAGTTTGAAAAGACACACAACGGTACGCGACTTGGATTCATGGGTTTCTTCGTAAGGGCGTGTTGCGAAGCACTCAAAAGATACCCAGAGGTCAATGCGTCTATTGATGGCAATGACGTGGTCTACCACGGATACCAGGATATCGGCGTCGCTGTGTCGACGGATGACGGTTTGGTGGTTCCCGTGCTGCGTGATGCGGACTTTATGAGCATTGCCGATGTGGAAGCGGCAATTCGCGATTTTGGTCTCAAAGCGCGTGACAAGAAGCTAACTATTGAAGAAATGACTGGCGGTACGTTCACGGTTTCCAACGGTGGTGTATTTGGTTCGCTTCTTTCTACCCCTATTTTGAACCCGCCTCAGACGGGCATTCTTGGAATGCACTCAATTAAAGAGCGGCCGGTAGCCATTGATGGCCAGGTGGTTATCCGTCCGATGATGTATTTAGCACTGTCTTATGACCATCGACTGATTGATGGTAAGACCGCGGTTCAGTTCTTAGTGACGGTCAAAGAGTTGCTAGAAGATCCTTCACGCATCCTGTTGCAGCTTTAAAGGCTAAGGGAGAGGTATACCTATGAGTGATTCATTTGATGTCGTTGTTATAGGTTCAGGCCCGGCCGGATATGTCTGCGCAATTAAATGCGCACAGCTGGGGATGAATACCGCTGTTGTTGAGGCCTGGAGTGATTCTAAAGGTAAACCGGTTTTTGGTGGTACATGCCTTAATGTAGGCTGCATTCCCTCCAAGGCGCTACTCGATAGCTCGCACAAATTTGCCGAAGCAAGCGACCATTTCGCCGCGCACGGTATTGGTGTGGGCGAGACGTCAATCGACATTCCCGCCATGATGAAGCGCAAGAACAAGATCGTGACGCAACTCACAGGCGGCGTCTCCTCCTTGCTCCAACACAACGGCGTCAGCGTCGTGCAGGGAACGGGCAAACTCTTAGCAGGGCGACAGGTTGAGGTGACGGCTGCGGACGGCAGCAAGCAAGTACTGACGGCCGAAAACGTTGTTCTCGCATCCGGTTCTGAGCCAGTGACGATACCACCGGCACCAACAGACGATGAGGTTGTTGTCGATAGCACAGGTGCGCTCACCTTTGATGCAGTTCCCGAGCGACTGGGTGTTATTGGTGCTGGCGTTATCGGCCTAGAGCTTGGCAGTGTATGGGGACGTTTGGGCTCTGACGTTGTGCTTTTCGAGGCTCTCGATACCTTCCTGCCAATGATGGATGCACAAGTCAGCAAAGAAGCTGCAAAAGTCTTCAAAAAGCAGGGACTAGACATCCGTCTCAATGCGTTGGTAACGGGGACTGAAGTAAAAGATGGCAAGGTAACGGTGAGTTATACCGAAAAAGGCGAAGCGAAAACGGCTGAATTCGATCGATTGATCGTCGCTGTTGGTCGACGACCGCGCACCAAAGATCTTTTTGCTACTGACTCGGGGGTGACCACTGACGAGCGCGGTTTTGTTTTCGTCAACGACTACTGCGCTACCGAAGCGCCCGGTGTCTGGGCCATTGGCGATATTGTTCGCGGGCCGATGCTGGCACACAAAGGATCGGAAGAGGGCGTCATGGTGGCTGAGCGCATTCACGGCAAGCCCGTGCAGCTTAACTACGATTGCGTGCCATCGATTATCTACACACACCCCGAAATCGCAGGTGTTGGTAAAACCGAGCAGGAATTAAAGGCTGAAGGCATTGATTACAAGGCGGGGTCTTTTCCCTTCGCTGCAATAGGGCGAGCCCTTGCTAGTGGCGAGACCGATGGTTTTGTGAAAATTCTCTCGGATGCTAAGACCGATCGCGTGCTCGGCGCCCACGCCATTGGGCCATCCGCTGCGGATTTGGTTCAGCAGATGGTCATCACTATGGAGTTTGGCGGCAGTACTGAAGACTTGCAGCTGATGGTATTTGGACACCCAACAATGTCCGAGGCTGTTCATGAGGCGGCACTGGCGGTTGATGGCATGGCTATTCATATGCCAAACCGGAAAAAACGTTAGAACAGATTAAATCCTCAGCACACTCACGCTGAGGTTGCCACAACACTTAGTTGTTGTGTGTATTAACTAGAAAGGGGGATGTATGAACTTGCACGAGTATCAGGGCAAGGCCTTATTTGCACAGTACGGATTGCCCGTATCTGTGGGTCAGGCCGTAGATACGCCAGAGGCGGCAGAGGCTGCTGCGAAGGAAATTGGCGGCGACAAATGGGTTGTAAAGGCTCAGGTCCATGCGGGTGGCCGTGGTAAAGCTGGCGGCGTGAAACTAGTGGATTCACCTGCCGAAGCTCGCGCTTTTGCAGAGCAATGGCTGGGTAAAAACCTAGTGACCTATCAGACAGATGCTAATGGGCAGCCAGTTTCTAAGATCCTGGTAGAGACCTGCACTGATATTGCCGATGAGCTTTATCTTGGTGCTGTCGTCGATCGATCCTCTCGACGTATTGTCTTTATGGCATCAACCGAAGGCGGTGTTGAAATCGAAAAGGTCGCTGAAGAGACGCCTGAAAAAATCTTGAAAGCAACCATCGATCCGCTCGCGGGTCCACAGCCTTATCAGGGACGTGAGTTGGCGTTTAAGCTCGGGTTGCAAGGCCCTCAGGTCAAGCAATTTGTTCATATTTTCAATGGTTTGGCGAATTTATTTAAAGACAAAGACCTCGCATTGATTGAAGTAAACCCGCTCGTCATTACGGATGAAGGCAACCTTCACTGCCTCGATGCAAAGGTAGGTGTCGACTCTAACGCCGTGTATCGCCACAAAGATCTACAAGCCATGCACGACCCGTCGCAAGACGATGAACGCGAAGCTGCTGCAGCTGCTTGGGACCTCAACTACGTTGCCCTGGATGGAAACATCGGCTGCATGGTTAACGGCGCTGGTTTGGCTATGGGCACCATGGACATCGTCAAGCTCCATGGTGGCGAGCCTGCAAACTTTCTCGACGTGGGCGGCGGTGCAACCAAGGAACGCGTCACCGAGGCGTTTAAAATTATCTTGAGCGATGACAACGTTAAAGCCGTGCTGATCAACATCTTTGGCGGTATCGTCCGCTGCGATTTGATTGCGGAAGGTGTTATCGGTGCCGTGAATGAGGTGGGTGTTGAAGTTCCTGTTGTTGTTCGCCTTGAGGGCAATAACGCCGAACTCGGACGTCAGGTGCTCGCGGATAGCGGTTTAAACATTATCGCGGCAAACAGTCTGACCGATGCGGCTCAGCAAGTCGTGGCAGCAGCTGGGGGTGCAGCATGAGTATTCTTATTGATAAAAACACGCGTGTCATTTGCCAGGGATTCACTGGCTCTCAGGGTACGTCACACTCTGAGCAAGCGATTGCATATGGCACTCAAATGGTGGGTGGTGTGACCCCGGGGAAGGGCGGTCAAGAGCACTTGGGCTTGCCTGTCTTTGATACGGTGAGTGACGCGGTTTCTCAGACCGGCGCGAATGCATCCGTTATCTACGTCCCAGCACCGTTTTGTAAAGATTCTATACTTGAAGCCGCAAACGCGGGTGTTGAGCTGATTGTTTGCATCACTGAAGGTATTCCTACCTTGGATATGCTGGACGCGAAAGTACGCTGCGACGAGCTGGGTGTGCGACTCATTGGTCCCAACTGCCCGGGTGTGATTACACCAGGAGAGTGCAAGATTGGCATTATGCCGGGTCATATTCATCTTCCGGGCAAGGTAGGTATCGTGTCGCGCTCAGGTACCCTCACTTACGAGGCGGTGAAGCAGACAACGGACGCGGGCTTCGGTCAGTCTACCTGTGTTGGTATTGGTGGCGACCCCATTCCAGGATCCAACTTCATCGATATCCTTGGTTTGTTTGAGGAAGATGACGCGACGGAGTCGATTGTAATGATCGGTGAAATCGGGGGATCAGCAGAGGAAGAAGCTGCGGCCTTCATCAAAGACCATGTCACAAAGCCCGTTGTTTCCTACATTGCGGGTGTCACGGCGCCGAAAGGTAAGCGAATGGGTCACGCCGGAGCCATCATTTCTGGCGGAAAGGGCACAGCCGATGAGAAGTTTGCTGCGCTCGAAGATGCAGGCGTCAAGACTGTGCGCTCATTGGCTGAAATTGGCTCTGCGATGGCTGAGATCACTGGTTGGTAACCTCGATCTAGATAACCTGTTCAAAGCCCGCTTATCGCGGGCTTTTTTTTGGGCGGAAGTTGATAAGGTGGATTCGCGAGACAAGTGATTTGCGTTCGGGAAATTATTGTTTTTGCCTTGAAATGAGTCGACTGGTTCCCCATCTGTTAGCTAGGTCCAACACAGATCTAATTTCGGTACACAGATAGGAGCTCGTAATGTCCGACAAACAAACCATGGGATTTCAAACTGAAGCCAAACGACTGCTTCAGTTAATGATCCATTCGCTGTATTCCAATCGAGAGATCTTTCTCAGAGAGCTAATTTCAAACGCCTCAGATGCCATCGATAAGCGTCGTTTTGCTGCTATCGAAGACAGTGCGCTCGATGTGGGGGGTGAAGGCTATGAGATCCGTGTCGATGTTGATGAGGAGGCGAAGACACTCAGCATCAGCGATAACGGGATTGGTATGTCTCGTGAGGACGTTATCGAGAATCTAGGGACAATCGCTAAATCCGGTACTGCAGCCTTCATGGAGCAGCTCAGCGGCGATCAGCAAAAAGACAGTCAGCTCATCGGTCAGTTTGGGGTTGGATTTTACTCATCGTTCATCGTTGCAAATCGTGTGGAAGTCGTCTCCCGAAAAGCGGGAGAGGACACAGCTACCCGATGGGAGTCCACAGGTGAAGATGAATTCAGTATTGATGTTGCAGAGCGTGGTGTCCCCGGTACGACAGTCACACTGCACCTCGACGCTGAAGCAGAGGAATTTGCTTCTTCCTGGCGTGTGCGCAGTGTCATCAAAAAATACTCAGACCACATTTCAGTACCTGTTTTAATGCTCGAAACAGCCCCGTCTTCCGAGGAAGATGAAGCGGAAGCGCCAGAGCCTACCTGGGAGCGGATCAACGAAGCCAAAGCTCTCTGGACGCGAAGTCGCTCCGAGGTTAGCGACGAGGAATACACAGAGTTTTATCGCCATGTCTCGAGTGACTATCAAGACCCCTTGAGTTGGAGTCACAATCGGGTTGAGGGCAAGCTCGATTACACCTCGCTTCTTTATGTCCCAAGCCAAGCACCGTTTGATCTTTGGAATAGAGAGGGTGCCCGTGGCCTCAAGCTCTACATTCAGCGCACTTTTATCATGGACGATGCCGAGCAGTTCTTACCGCTCTATCTGCGTTTCGTGAAAGGCGTGCTTGACTCGCAAGACTTGCCGCTGAATATATCGCGCGAAATTCTCCAGCAGAGCCCGCAAGTCGATTCCTTGCGTAATGCGGTGACGAAGCGCGTGCTCGATATGTTGAGCAAAATGGCGAAGTCTGATGCGGATAAATACCAGAGCTTTTGGGATGTGTTCGGCAATGTCCTCAAAGAAGGTCCCGGTGAGGACTTTGCTAACCGTGAAAAGATTGCTGAACTATTGCGGTTCGCCTCGACTCACGACGATGACGCAATACAGAATGTTTCGCTCAAGGACTATGTGGAGCGCATGCAGGAAGGGCAGGATGCCATCTATTACGTTGTCGCCGACAACCACGTGACGGCTAAAAACAGCCCGCATATTGAGGTGTTCCGTAAGAAAGGGATAGAAGTTCTATTGCTCTCCGATCGCATCGACGACTGGCTGATGGGCCACCTGAACGAGTTTGATGGCAAAGCACTTAAAGATATTGCCAAAGGCGAGCTAGACCTAGGTGACAGCACGGAGGAAGAGAAAGCTGAGCTAGAAGCGGCCAAGACCGAACATGAGGGTTTACTCGATCGACTGAAAGGCGCGCTCGAGGGCAAGGTCAGTGAGGTTAGACCCACGATCCGGTTGACCGATTCACCCGCTTGTCTGGTAGTTGGGGAGCATGAACTCGGCGCTCAGATGCGCCGCATTTTAGAGGCGGCGGGACAAGAGCTGCCTGATAGCGAGCCGATCCTTGAGGTCAACACCGGTCATGGATTGGTAAAGCGTATGGACGCAGAGCCCGACGAGGATCGATTTGCTGATTTGGCGTTGATTCTTCTTGACCAAGCGACGCTTGCGCAGGGATCGCAGCTTGAGGATCCTGCGAGTTATGTCGCGCGGATGAATAAGCCGCTTGTGGAAATGAGCGCCTAAGGTGCTCGTCACGCTTTGGCGTCACGGTGAGGCGGGGTATGCCGCCTCAGACGCCGAGCGTTCGCTAACCGCGCGCGGTGAAGCCCATATCAAGAGCAGCGTGGCCGCCTATCATTCTTGGTGCTGCAATGCGAATGTTAGGCTTCCAACATACTGCGTTCACAGCCCATTGGTTCGCACAGCACAAACCGCCAATATCTTAGGGGCTGATCTTTCACTTCCGCAGGTGGTCGCGGACGACCGACTGGCGCCGGGTGAGCATAACTATACTCAAGGCCTATTCCTGGCTGATGACGTTGATCATCAATTTGTGGTGGGTCACCAGCCCTATCTTTCTGAGCTCATTAATGTATGGTGCGACACCGCCCATCATCATGGTCTATCACCGAGCGGTTTTGCCGTTATTCGACTCTTGATGCCCGCTCGCGGGGGCGGTGAATTGATTCACTACATGCCAGAAGGATTTTCATTGTGACCAGCCCAGCCAGCGAAGTTGCCTTTGATGTCGATGGACTGACGTACCGAGGCCTCGTATGGGGCGATCCTGCTGATCCCCTTGTGTTTGCAATTCATGGTTGGCTGGATAATGCCTTGAGCTTTACTCGCTTGGCGCCGCTCCTTGAGGGATATCGCGTTCTCTCGATTGACCTATCAGGTCACGGCTTGAGCAGTCATCGATCCCCCGATGCGAATTACCATATCTGGGACGATATCCCTCAGCTTCTGGAAATTGTTGAGCAGTTGGGTGTTGAGTCGCTCCACGTGGTAGGACACAGCCGCGGTGCAGCTGTTGCTGGTGCTTTTGCAGTAGCGCTCGAGGAAAAATGCGCTTCCCTCACAATGCTCGACGGAATGATTTCGCGTTCATTCGAGAATGATAATGGTGCTGAGTTGTTTATTGGTTCGATTGCTGAGCGCAAAAAGTACATGGCGCGTCCGCCCCGTATTTTCCCCACCATCGAAGATTTCATTAACTCGCGCTCTCGTTATGGCTTTACACGTGAGAACGCGGAGTTGTTGGTGCCGCGCGCGTTGCGGCAAGTCGATGGCGGCTGGCTCTTGTTGAGTGACCCCAAGTTGTTTGGGAGCAGTACGGTCAAGCTGTCTGAAGAGGCGTCGAATTCGTTCTACCGCGCGATGAAATGCCCGGTAACCGCGATAACGGGCGACAAAGGGTTTTTCACCAGTGACGACGCGCAGGCAAAGATTGCGGGTATTGGTGACCTCGTAAACTCGTTTTACCCTGTGGTGGTGCCAGGCCCTCACCATTTCCATATGGAAGGTGATGTGCAGGCACTTGCCGAGATGTTGCTTGGTTTCTTTTCTACGGGGGTTATTGATCAGGCAAACGACCCACTGCGGCAAGTAGGCTGAAGCCTCAGCACTCATAAGCAACAGCGTCGGCGCCTAGAGGCGCAAGATGTTAGACTGCACAATTCGCACTGAGAGCAGTTCTGGTGACAACATTTCGCGATACCTTAATTTCTACTGAGAACCAGCTGATTGACGCTGCGGTTTTCTGTGGGCATGGCTACAGATCGG
>CAJXZI010000025.1 GCA_913063005.1 uncultured Halieaceae bacterium
ATTAACGCGCTCTCAATCGCCGAGCGTGAACTTGCTCACCAAGACGAAGTCGATCGAGCCGAATATGCGCGCTTGAGCTCATTACTTACCGATGTGAGTCATGTTAATGCGCTTTTAAGTACCGATATTGCAGATAGGACGGGTGAGGCGGATTCGTTATCGGATCTCCGATGGCGATTAGTACAAGCACTGAGAGACGATCAGGCATTAGACACGGATATGCTTGGTGAGCACCTGCGTCAGACCGTAGCGCACAGGCTCTTTATAGATCAGCCAAAGTACTCCGCCTTACGTGATTGATAGGCGGTAACAGGCTCAGCACAAGGTGATAAAACAGATTCGCTCCCGTTGGCCATTGTGTTTTCATGTAAAAATTAAGAGCGTGGGTATACGGCAGCAGTAACGACGCGGCTTGGGGGAATAGTGGCCCCCCGCCCTAGAATCGAACTAGGAGCCCAGCTTTAGGAGAGCCGTGTTTTATCCATTAAACTAGCGGGGGTTGGGGTGTCCCGTAACACACAGGAGCGGCGCGCAAGATACATTAGCTGAAGGAAAGGGTCAAAGACCGATGCCCCTACCTACTTGCTGCTAGGTTAACCCAGTCGCCGGTCGCATCACTGAGTTGCAATCCCGCGTTGAGTAGTTCCCAGTACTCGTTATAGGAGGTGGCGGAAATACAGTCTGTTGCCTCATCTCGCCACGAAGTCAGCGCACCATTTTGATCAACGAGATCAATAGTTCTCGTCTCCTTGCCATGCCGCCTTTCAAGACTCGCTAACCATCGCTTTAGCCCAAGAGCGCTGCTGCCACTCCAAACGCTAATCGTTCGGTGGGAGAGGTCAGCGGTTGATCTTATGCCTCGCTATTTCTTGCAAATAATCATTAGGCTTGATTGCTGAAGTATTTGCGCAACGTTGACAGGCTGATGACCGCGTTCTCTGCTCTCAAGCGCAGAACTCAACCACTCGACGGCAACATCGGATGTTCCGCTACTCAACAACTCTGAGGGTTCCACTCCCGGGCCACCGGGTAAGATGGTGACCGCTAGCCCTTCTTTTTCGTATAAACCCAGAGTTTCCGCAACGTAGTACCCCATAAATTGAGCTTGAGGTAGCCACCGCAACTGCAGTGTCAGCGTGTCTAGTTCACGAGATGAAGACTCTTGGCTTACAGCCAAAGGTGCAAAGAAAAGTCCTATCAGAACGCAGACTTTAGAGAAGAAGCTATTCACGTTGCCTTTGTCGACTCATATTAGGATTATCATGGCTGGGTATCGTAGCAGAGCCAATTTGTGTCATCCCGAAAAGTAAAATTCAAGTCACATGTAAGTGATCGACATAAGCGCCCGAAAAGCGTCGATGAATTCGAACTGGTTATCCGTGATTTAGCCAGCGACGGACGGGGCGTGGGTGAGGCGCCTGACGGACAGGTGGTTTTTGTTGCGGGCGCTTGGCGGGAAGAGCGTGTCCACGTTCGACGAACGCGTCAAGGCGCAAACACTAGCACTGAACTAATCAACATTATTGAGGCCTGTGAGGAGCGGATAGAGCCAATCTGCGAGTACCATAATCAAAATCAATGCGGTGGCTGTCCTTGGATGTTCGTCAGTTACGAAGCGCAGTTATCCGCGAAAGTAGCAAAATTAAGGGCTTCGCTTGATGCCTTGGGTTCAGCCCTCATCGATGTCGTCGTTCACCCTTCAGCACGGCGGTTGGGTTACCGTAACCGAGCGCAGCTAAAAACCAACGGAAAGGTGTTGGGCTATTTGGGAGCGAGCTCTCATGAGATTGTGGATGTAGGTGCTTGTCCAATATTGACGGAGAAGAATCAAGCGCAGCTTAGGCAGATGCGCCTTGCGTTGCCCAACAATGCATGGAGGCCCAAATCACGGCAGAAATGGGTCACTTTGGATATCGATGATCAGCGCGCAGAGCCACTCATCAATAAACGCCAATCCTTTCGGCAGGCAAACGACGATCAGAATGTCATTCTTAGTCAGTGGCTACGTCGGATGCTGAGATTACCGGCACCAAGCGGTGGGCTGGTCGAGCTGTTTTGCGGAAGCGGTAATTTAACCGCAGCCCTGTCCGAATGTTACCCCGATCATCAAATTACCGCCGTGGAAGGTGATGAATTAGCCCTCGAGCATCTTTCGTTTCTGGGGTTACAAAACGTTACGCCGCATCGAAGCAACCTTTTCAGCGCCGCGGACATAGAAGCCTTGATAGCTGCGCTGCCCGATGGCAATGGGGTCGTCTTGGATCCGCCTCGAGACGGTTTGAAGGAACGGGAAGCGCTCGCGCCCTTGTTTTCTACTTCACCTTGGGTCGTGTACATATCCTGCAATCTTGCAACGTGGCAGCGTGACGCGCGTTTTCTTCAAGACCTTGGGTTAACCCTCACACAGGTTGAGGGGCTCGATATGTTTCCGCAAACACCCCATTTAGAGGTGCTCTCTGTGTTTGAGCGTTGTTAGCGAGTCTACGTTTAAATTTTGATTCAGCAGACAGATTACGGTTCTTGCTGAGGACCGTGAATGTTGGCGCTTATTGGGATACGAATTTAGGTATGGCGACGTTCACAAGACGTAAGGGAACGTGGCCGCCATTTTCAAGGGTTTGAGAAATCAGGACTGTAGGTAAGCCGCTACCTCATTGAAGCTGCCACTGAAAACGACTCTGCGTTCCTTTGATTTAAGTTGATAGTCGTACATGGGGTCGTAATAGTCTCTCAGCAGAATCTCTATCCAAGCTTTATGCGCCTCTGCATTACCTGACCGGTGTTCTGAAATAGCCGTTTCCATAATTTGTGATAACTCCGCATACCTAACACCGCCCAGGCGTTTTTGAATATTTTGCAGGCTCGCTCTAAGAGATTCAGCAAAGGAATCAAATGCCTGGTCATCATCCTCAGACGCGTTACGCCAGTCTGTGTGATTTTGGAGAATATAATTTTCCCACGAATGATTCACACGCTCGTTCAGGCTTGCCTGGAGGGCGATCACGGGTGCATTGGCTAAACAGGTTTGCAGGTCCGTGGGGAGGGCACAGCGCCCGATCAGACGACTTTCATCCTCAACCGCCACAGTCAGGGCCTCACTGTATCGAGCCTTCAGGAAGGCGATCGAGACCGCGTTTTCAAAGTTGATCTGACTGGGTTGCGGTTTAACGCGTTTACCAAATGCACTGCCGCGATGGTTGGCGAGACCCTCAAGGTCAATCGTTGCTAACCGAGGCGAATCATCGCATTGATTTAACAAGGCTGTTTTGGCAACGCCCGTCCGCCCTGCGACGACGACGATATTTGACTCTTGCAGTGAAGATTCAAGGCTTTCAATTAGAAAACGACGGAGTGATTTGTAGCCACCCTCTATCAAAGGGACGTCAAATCCGCGCTCTTTCAGCCAGCTTTGGGTGGTCTGCGATCTTAAGCCACCTCGAAAACAGAAGAATGCGGCTTCGGGCTCACGCTCAAGCGCGTCGATCCAGCGCGAGATCCTCTCGGCCTTGATATCCCCCGAGACAAGTTCGTGTCCGAGCGCTATGGCGGCCTCTTGTCCGTGCTGGGCGTAACAGATGCCAATCTGCTCTCGCTCGATGTTATCCATCAGTGGGAGGTTTATTGCTGAGGGAAAGCTGCCTTTCTCGAATTCGATGGGCGCTCGCGTGTCAATGAGAACCCGATCTTTAAGGAAAAGATCGCGATAGTCGCTACTTCCGAAGTTGTTTGCGTTCGCTTTAGCCACGAAGCGTCATTGATGGTGTGTCTGAAACGGCCGGTGAAAGCGTGCCTATCGCCGCACTTGGGAGCCCAGCGGCTTCTAAGATCGATTCGACCTCCTTACACGCTTCTGGTCTAACAGACAGCAACAACCCCCCGCTGGTCTGTGGATCACATAGGATGGCACGCTGAAAATCAGTCAGATCGGGCAGGTGCGACGCGACGGATTCGAAATTACGTCCGGTCCCGCCCGGAATGCAGCCCTGCTTGATGTAGTGCTCTAAATCGCCGATGGTGGGAATCGAAGACCAATCCAAGCTCGCATCAAGCCCGCTTCCTCGCATCATCTCAGTGAGATGACCGGCGAGGCCAAAGCCCGTGACATCGGTCATGGCCGTAACGCCGTCGATGGCGGATAGCTGAGCACCTATGAGGTTTAGCGTTCGCATACTCTGATTGGCAAGCGCTAAATCTCCTGAGGACGCTTTGTCTCGTTTGCCGGCCGTACTGATAATGCCGACACCCAAAGGCTTGGTTAGAAAAAGAGTATCACCTGCCACTGCGGTATCGTTGCGTCGGAGGCGGTCTATGTCGACTAAGCCCGATACAGCGAGACCGAAAATGGGCTCTGATATGTCGATGCTGTGCCCGCCCGCGAGCGCGATGCCAGCTTCTGCGCAGGTCTCACGCGCGCCAGCGAGGACTTTGCTGGCTATTTCAGGTGCGAGTGTGTCCACAGGCCAACCCAAAATCGCAATTGCCACAGTAGGTGTGCCTCCCATGGCGTAAATATCGCTGATTGCGTTGGTTGCGGCGATCTGGCCGAAGTCCCAAGGGTCATCAACGATTGGGGTGAAGAAGTCTGTCGTACTGAGAAGTGCTCGGCCACCGCCGATGTCTACCGCTGCCGAATCGTCGCGGGAGTCGTTGCCTACCAGCAAGGGCGCTAGATTGTTGGTGTTGCTTCCAGCGGTGTTTCCAGTTTCAACACCCGTCAATATGCGGCGTAAAATCTCAGGAGACAGCTTGCACCCGCAACCGGCCGCGGGACTGAATTGTGTGAGTCGGATTGTTTCCGTTGTCATACTGCTCTCGAATACTACTGCGTGGTCGGATGAGTTTAAGTCATTGAAAAAATGTTGCGCTCACTTCATGCTCACGCCGATGTTCAACATTGTCCCCACAAACTCTCGCACAGTCCGTAGCGCTTGTCTCCTTGCGATACTCATTAGCGACTTATTTGGTATCACAGCTGCAGCCGATTCTGTGGATGGGTCCGTTAGTGAGTCGCGACAAAAATTTCAACTTGCGGTCAAGGAACTGCGATCAGGGGCGGGGCCTCGCTATCAATCGTTACGCGAGGAGCTCGCTGACTATCCATTAGCGATGTATTTAGATGCACTCGTCATCGAGGGTAACCTGCACTACGCGAGTGCAGACGACATGCTGACGTTTATGGCTGCGGCGGGCGACTCTCCGCTAGCGATGCGTACGTTACGTAGCTTTGTACGTCACAAAGTTGAGGATCGCCGCTGGCAGACAGTCATAGACGTGACGGAGCGTTCTGATCTAACCACTGAGCTGAGCTGTCACAGAGCGCACGCCCTGCTGAAAAGGCGGCGCCCCGACAGTGCGATACCGATCCTTAATAATGCATGGAGCGTCGGGAAATCCCAGATCAAGGCATGCGATCCTGCGTTCAAAGCGTGGTTTGAGCACTCAGGGCCCACTGACGACATAATTTGGGAGCGCGCGCTGAAGGCGGCCGATGCCCGCAATAGCTACCTCCTACGTTATTTGCAACGATTTGCGTCGAAAGACTTGAAGCGTAGCTTGGCTGATTTAGCTGAGATCTATCGACGACCCGACCGCGTTACGCAAAAGGTGCGGGGGCGTGAGATCCATCAGCGCGACATCGCGTTTATTGGCGTAAAACGGCTTGCTCGGGTTAACCCTGGTAAGGCTTTCAACGCCCTAAAAACGTTGACGCAGCGGTTTGATTTTACCCTCAACCAGCTGAGTGAGATGCACGGCCTTATTGTGCGCCACAGCTTGTTCGCAAAGAGCGCAGCGCCGGCCCAATGGGTGCGTGAGCAGTTGATGAGGCTTGATAACGACGAGCTCACTGAAATTTATTTGCGGTCGAGGATAGAAACAGCGGATTGGACAGGTCTGAGAGAGGCATACACCTGGCTCTCGGCGAGTAAGCAAAGCACGGATGAGTGGCGCTATTGGCGTGCGATGGCTGCAGGTCCAGGTGAGGCAGAGTTTTCGCAAGCGACGTTTGAGCAGCTTGCAGAGGGACGTGGCTTCCACGCCTATCTTGCAGCCACGACATTAGCTAAACCTCTGTCCTTGGGTGCAATACCCGCCAGCGCAGATCACGCCACAGCGTTGACGAGTTCAGTGGTTGAACGAGTGAACGAATTGCTTGCGCTAGGTATGGATTGGGAGGCGCGAACTGAATTCCGCTCCGCACTCGGTGACCCCCAGATTGCGCTTTCTTTGGCGGAATTGGCGTCTTCACAAGGCAGGCATCCGTGGGCTATTGAGGCAGCAGCAGCGGCAGGTGCTTGGAACCGCGTGGATTTACGTTTCCCCGTCGTGTACGAGGACGAGTTTAAGAACGCGTCAAAGGAATCGGGTTTATCAGTCGAGTCTCTGCTTGCGGTCGCGCGCCGCGAGAGTGCGTTGTCGCCCGATGCCGTATCCGAGGTGGGTGCGCGGGGCTTGATGCAGTTGATGCCCAGCACGGCGAGGTTAACAGCCAGAAAACACAATTACCGCTATTCCCGGTCACGCTTGATGCGGCCTGGCTACAATACTGCGGTGGGTGGACTCTACTTCGCTGATTTGATTGATAACTATGAGGGCAACCGTGTCCTTGCCTTGGCAGCATACAACGCTGGCCCAAACCGAGTTCGACGTTGGCGCGAGGGTGGTTTAAGTGTCGCTCGATGGGTGGACACTATTCCGTTCAAGGAGACCAGAGAGTATGTTCGTGCCGTCCTGGCGTACAACGTGATATACAGTCTAAAAGCAGGCGTCGAGGTTGAGTTTCTCTCGGAATCCGAGCTCGCGCCGAATTATTAAAAACCATTACCAATAAAAGGGGTGATAACAATGAAAAGTCTTCAGATGCAATCATGTGTTCATAGCGAGGGCACGATTGAGTGTGCGTTGTTCGAGGTGGATATTCCTGCGCCGAGTGACAACGAGGTGATGGTTAAGATTGAGGCATCTCCCGTGAATCCCTCAGACCTTGGTCTCATGTTTGGCGCGGCTGATGTTGACTCGATCAGAGCATCAGAGCGTAACGGTCACCCATCGATTGTCCTAGACGTTCCTGCCCCCGCCATGCGCGCTATGGCAACACGTATTGGTGAGTGGCTTCCGGTCGGTAACGAGGCTTGCGGAACCGTTGTGGAAGCAGGTGCAAGCCCAGAGGCGCAGGCACTGCTGGGTAAGCGAGTAGCACTGTTTGGCGGGGAGATGTACTCAGATTACCGCACCGTATCGATCTTCCAGGTTATCCCGCTAACCGATGCGACAACGCCGGAGGAGGGCGCATCTTGTTTTGTGAATCCGATGACGGCCCTAGGTTTTGTAGAGACGATGAAAATGGAAGGGCATAAAGCGATAGTCCACACGGCGGCTGCATCGAACTTGGGGCAGATGCTAAATCGTATTTGCCTCAATGACGGCGTCCCCCTGGTCAATGTCGTTAGAAGTGAGGAACAGGTTGAGCTGTTAAGGAGCCAAGGCGCAGAGCACGTTGTGAACAGCTCCGCAGAAGATTTCAACGAGCAGTTAAGCGCGGCGTTGAGCGCGACGGGTGCAACACTGGCGTTTGACGCGATTGGCGGTGGCAAGCTGGGCAACGCTATCTTAATGGCTATGGAAGCGGCGGCTGTAGAGCGCATGACTGAATGGTCACGCTACGGTTCTAACGAATACAAGCAGCTCTACATCTACGGCGCTTTGGATTTGGCACCAACAACCCTTAATCGTGGTTACGGGTTTTCATGGGGCATCGGCGGCTGGTTGTTGACGCCGTTCATGATGAAAGCAGGGAGAGAGGTTGTGGAGCGTATGCAAGCGCGAGTCGTTGCTGAATTGACCACAACCTTTGCAAGCGGTTATTCCGATCGTATTAGCCTTGCTGAATCGGTTACGCCATTAGCGGGTGCTAAGTATGGCGTTCGCCGCACGGGTCAAAAGGCATTGATCACCTTCTAAAGCTGGCACGAGACTAGCCTCCTGCAAGCTTGCAGGTGTATCCCAGGGCTTCCAGCTCAGCCTTACAGGTTGCTCGCTGGTCGCCCTGTATCTCAATGTTGTCGCCCTTCGTAGCGCCACCGACGCCGCAACGTTGCTTTAGTTTTTTGGCCAGTGTTTTTAGCTCATCTGGGGACACCGCAAGCCCAGTAATTACGGTCACGGCTTTACCGCCCCGTCCTTTAGTCTCGCGAGAAATGCGGGCAATACCGTCCCCAACACCCGCCGGTCGATCACGACCGCACACACAGTCTGTGAGTGCACGAAGGCACTGCGGACACAATCTGCCACGGTCGGTGCTATACACTGCGCGGGAACTTTTTTTTGCCTTCACGTCGCTTGCCTTTGAAATCAAGAGTGCGGCTTAAGTTTATCATTTGACATCCCCCGTCTGTGCTTTTGATAACAAAAAACACAGAGTAGGATATGCGCATGGATAATGACGACATCAAGGCTCATCTGGCCGAATTAGAGGCGAAAATCGCGTTTTTGGAAGTCGCAAATGATGAACTCGATCAGGCGTTGCTGACGCAGCATCAGCGGCTAGAGCGGACTGAGATTATTGTCAGTGAATTACGAAACAGGCTGAAGGAACAAGCGGCTCTGATTGAACACCTGGGGGATTCGGATGATGAACCGCCGCCTCCGCATTATTGAAGTTCCCTCTGCCCCGATGAAGTACCCCCTGCCTTAA
This sequence comes from uncultured Halieaceae bacterium, assembly GCA_913063005.1. GTDB lineage: Bacteria > Pseudomonadota > Gammaproteobacteria > Pseudomonadales > Halieaceae > Luminiphilus. The sequence goes on from CAJXZI010000025.1 coordinate 8,693, forward strand.
CGAAGTACAGAGAAAGATCACATAACAAAAATTCATGGGTAGTTACTATGTTGAAACGCGCTCTTATCGCTCTCCTCGCCGTACTGATTGTCACTGGTATTTATCTGTCGAGGTTGGTCAGCGACCCTGAACCTCCGCACCACCAAGTCTTCCTGAATGGTGAGGTTCTCACTATGGATGCGACGAATAGCATCGCTGAGGCTGTGAGTGTCCGCGGTGGACGTATCGAGTCGGTGGGCACGAGCGCAGATATTCGTGCGCTGATTGATGAGCAAACTGAGGTTGTTGATCTGTCGGGCAGAACCCTGATTCCTGGCTTTGTTGATGCGCACGGACACTTTCCAGGCTCTGGCCAAACAGCCTTCACTGTCGATCTAAACAGCCCTCCCATAGGTGATACCGAGTCGATTCCTGAATTGCTCGAAAAACTTCGTCAGTTCGGGAAAAAAAAGACCGACGGGTGGCTGATAGGGAGTAACTACGACGACACGCTGCTCGCAGAGAAGCGGCACCCAACCCGGGATGATTTAGATAAAGTTTCTGCCACTCGTCCGATAGCCGTTGTGCACGTATCTGGTCACCTGATGGTGCTCAATTCGGCAGCGCTCGAAGAGATGCACATCGATGAGACCACCCCCGATCCCGAGGGTGGTCACATTGTCCGCGACCTGAACTCGCCCGACAAACGTCGGCCTAATGGTGTGTTAGAGGAAACGGCCACGCACCACGCTCGCGAAAAAACGCTCGATCTGTCTGCACGCGATGTGTGGCAGATGACGAAACTGGCATCCGATGAATATTTGAAGCACGGTGTGACAACAGCCTCTTCGGGCGGTATGCCGAAAGCGTTGGCGAGCTTGCTAGGCCCTATGTCCGAATATAACCAAATACCAGTGCGAGTCGCGCTGTTCCCTTGGTTCAATGAGGTAGGAGAGCAACTGATCAGCGGCGAGGTGACCCTTGATCAGTTTGAAGGCGGGCGTGTCGTGGTACCCAGAGTAAAGATTATTGCAGATGGCAGTATTCAGGGATTTACAGGCTACTTGAGCCAGCCTTACCACCGACCCTACAAGGGCGATGACGAATACCGAGGCTACCCAGCGGTGCTCAGGGATGCGCTGTTCGAGCAGGTAGAGGGCCTCTACAAGCAACGCGTTCAAGTCGCCATTCACGGCAACGGGGACGCCTCGATTGAGGACGCGCTCGATGCGATTGAGGCGGCGAGTAAAAAATTCCCCTGGCCCGAGGCAAGGCCTCTGATCATCCACGCTCAGATGACGCGAAAGGATCAAATACTGCGGATGGCGGAACTGGGTGTTACCCCTAGTTTTTTTGCTGCGCATACCTATTTTTGGGGAGACCGCCACGCGGGTATCTTCATGGGGCCCGAGCGTGCAGCCAACATGAGTCCGGCTAAGTGGGCCCAAGACGCGGGCGTCCGCTTTTCATCTCACATGGACACCCCGGTCACACCCATGCGACCGCTGCAAGCCGTTTGGAGCCCTGTTGAGCGCAAAACAAAGACCGGTGTCGTCCTTGGCCCTGACCAACGCATCGATCGAATGTCTGCTCTTCGCGCGGTTACCATCGACGCCGCGTGGCAGGTGTTCATGGACGACGAGATCGGCTCGATCGAGCCCGGGAAAATCGCAGACCTCGTGGTGCTATCGGGTAGCCCACTGACGGCAGCCGATATGCGGGAGCTGAAGGTGGATATGACCATCATCGATGGCGTGACGCACTTTCAACGCTAGCTCAGGTCGCGAGTGGTGGATCGCCAAACACGAAGCTCATTGATCAGCGTATCTGGCACTTCTAGGGCGGCAAAGTGGCCGCCACGCTCAAAAGTATTGTTGAAATGCGTGAGTTGTTTGAATCTACCCCGTGCCCAACGCTCTGAGGTGCGCATAATCTCCTTGGGAAATACACTCAAACCGATGGGCCGAGAAATGGCGTCCATGCTCGTACTGCTAAAGCTTTCCCAGTAGAGACGTGCTGACGACGCGCCCGAATTGGTCATCCAGTACATCATGACGCTGTCCAGTAGCAGATCTTTACTCAAGATATTTTCCGGATGCCGGGTACCATTGCGCTCGCAATCCATCCAATACGCAAATTTCTCAACGATCCACGCCATTTGCCCTGCTGGAGAGTCGGCGAGTCCATAGCCAAGCGTTTGTGGTCGTGTGCTTTGCTGTTTCGAGTAACCCGAGTCCCAATCGGTGTAAAACTGAAACGAAGCAACAGCGTCTATTTCCTCGGGTAGCGGGTCATCCATTGTGGACATATCAGGTGGTACCAGTGGCAGTGTGCAATGTCCCGCGGCACAACGAGTGCGTTGCTGCAGCAAAATAGCTTGTGTCACGATAGAGCCCCAATCACCACCGTGTGCGTGATAAGTCTGATAGCCAAGCCTGGCCATCAATTCTTCCCACATCTCAGCTATCTGAGGGACGCCCATGCCGGTATCTCGCGGTTTATCCGAGAAACCGAATCCCGGTAACGCGGGTAGTACGACATGAAAGGCGTCCTCAACCGAGCCCCCATGCTTCGTTGGATTGGTAAGCGCCTCTATGACGTCAAGATATTCAAGCACTGAGCCAGGCCAACCGTGGGTGATCAGTAACGGGGTTGCGGACGTGTGCGGACTGCGATGATGGATGAAGTGGATATCTAAACCATTGATCTCGGTTTTAAAATTTTCAAATTGATTCAGTCGACTCGGCACCCGTGATGGGTCGTAACCGTTCATCCAGTAGTCGACGAGTTCTTGCTGGTAAGAGAGGGGCACCCCCTGCGACCAGTCCTCCACAGTCTCAGCGTTGGGGTAACGCGTTTGTCGAAGTCTGCTCAACAAGTCGTCAACGGCGACGTTGTCGAAACTAGGAGAAAAAGGGTGAATCGCCTCTGAATACATGTGAACGCACTCGCTCGTAAAACGTTTACGTTAAGCAAGGAGCGGTGCGTGCTCAAGTCTCTTTTTCAAAGCAAGCACTTCGTTTGCAGCAAGCTTTAGACAATTACGTAAAAAGATATTCGCTACGTGTCCGCCACTGACGGCACGCGACTGAAGAAGAAAACTAGCGCTTTAGAGCAGAGGCAAAGTCTGCGGCCATCTTGGCTTCTAGTCCCTCGCGCGCCTCAGCTTTCTCTACGTTGTTTCCCAGCAGATAGGTGGAACGTGGTTCACGATCTAAAAATAGCTTTCCCGAGGACAAAGAAGCTTGTCTGGACTGTGCCATCCAGACGATTGTATCCGCCCCCTCTTTGTGAGATCTCAGGACAAGTCGGGTGATTTTTCGAAACAGGGGCAGTGACTTCTGTACTCCCGGCGTATCCGACCAACCGGGATGCATGGCATTCACAACAATGGAGTCGTTTTTCCAGCGTTCAGCCCATATTTCTGTCATTACACTCAGCGCCCGTTTGCATTGCGCATAGGCCCGTGCGCCGCGATAACCATCAGAGGACATATTCAATCGTTTCAGGTTGAGGCGCTCTGCGTACATGCCTCCAGACACCACATTGATCACACGTGCCTTGTCCTGAAAGTCGCTCTCCGCGCTCGTTTCTGAGGGGCACTGCGATGGCACGAGTAGGGGCTTTAACGCCTCAGTGAGACGCCATGGCGAGAGGAGTAACAATGCATAGCTTTGTTCCAGCCCCTCTTTGGTGTAACTGTGTTCGTTAAATAGCGCGCCCGCGTTGTTGATGAGTACATCAAATGTTCGATTGGCGTTGGTCAGGCGCTCGACAAGTGCCTCGGTATCCGACATCACACTCAAATCAGCGAGCTCAAAGCTAATATCTGAGCGACCTGTTTCAGCCTTAATGGTGGCTGCAGTTTGGTCCGCTTTCTGCTGGCTCCGCACGACTAGAGTGAGTTCAGCGCCGGCTGCAGCAAGGTCTATTGCCGCGGCAAGGCCAATGCCTGAGTTCGCCCCGGTCAACAAAATACGCCGTCCCTCTAGACGTTCCGACATGGGGAGCCAATCGCGTTGACCGGTAACGTAACCATGACGGGTAAAACATCTCAGGGCGCGCCAGCTAACTCGATCCGCTTTAGCGTTGCGCGAACTCAGACTTGCCTCGGGTGCCATGTCTTGCAACGCGCTTACTAAGGATTTCATGAGCTGGTCGGCGTGATGATTAAGATTCTCCTCGGAGCGATTCAGCAAGGTATTGAATCCAAGTTTTGGATAGACGCTCATTTGATAGCTGATATGTGTCGTATCGCCGTGTTCACTGAACTCTATAGTGTCTTTCACCGTGAAAAATGGGCTACGTCCCTCAAGCACAATTTTTTTCGTAGGGGTGTAGTGAGTGATGACGTAGGTCATCGGGTAAGAAAACCAACCAGCACTTAACGTCACTTTAAAGGCGCTACCACGCCCCACAGGTCCGCCACCTATTTTTGCGGCAGACTTCACCTGTCCATCCCACTCAACCAACTTCCTTAGATCGCTGAGGTAGTAGAAGCAGTCGTGGCAGGAGCGGCTCACGTTGATGGATCGTGAAATACTAATCATGGGTATCAGGCTATGTTGTGAGTGACTGGGTAAAAAAAGGATGTGTGTCGGCCGGTATTACGCGCTAGGGGCTAAGGCAGTTTAGTGGAGCTTGGTATCGAGGGCGTCCATGAGGTCATGGAAATTGGCTGCCAAATCAACAACGATTATTTGTGTTGTGGCGGATGACACATAGAAAGCGTAGGCATGACGTCTATTGTTCAATTTGAGAACCGCCACACATCTCGAGAAACTTAGCCAGCTCGAGACACTTAGGCAACTCAAAAAAGTCAGGCAGCGAGCGACGCTGCGCCCAGAGCGGAGGTGGTTACAGGTCAGCCTAAGTCACTCGTCATGGTAGACGACTCGAAGGGGCTCACCGAAGTCGTCGTAAACAACCTGCTTGCGTCTGGTGTGTTTTCGTTTGCGCACTGCCTTTGGTTTTTTTCGCAGCTGGGCTTCTCGCCGACGTCGCAGGGTTTCGATGACGTCTGTGACGGGCGTTCGTGTTTGTGGCTTGCCCGTAAAGACTGGTGTCTTGATCGGGGAGGTGGCCTCGTCAACTGCACTGACACCGAGTGGTACCGATTCTATCTCGCCCCCATCGCTTAAGAACGATCGAGTTTGAAGCTCGAGTCGTCTACGGAGTTCTTGCTTTGATGGTGGTTTCTTCAATGTCTAGCCCTCGCCTTCATTATAGACCCTGATGAGAATGTTAAAAACTGGGGCTGGCTTGTGCTCACCAAGATACTTGTTAGTATCGGACGCGGTCGCTCCTGTGAGCGTGATACAAGTAGCGGATTTGGGGGAGTCATGCGAGCAATAAGATCAGTCTTGGTGTTTTTGATCATGGCTGTAACGGTCATCCCGCTTGCATCCGTTCTTGTGGTCTCGTCCTTCCTAATGCCTTATCGGGTGACCTATTTCTGGATTGGTCGGCCCTGGCTGAAGCTCGCTATCGCCACCGTTAGATGGGTCGGTGGCGTAAAGACACGCATTAAAGGATATGAAAATTTGTTGGACGCGTCGGCGTCAGGTCGCCGCGTTATCATCTGCAGCAAACACCAATCAACTATGGAGACGTTCTTCTTCCCGAGCGTCATGAGCCACCCGGTCGCTTACGTTTACAAGAAAGAACTCAATATGGTGCCTTTCTTCGGATGGGCCATTGGACGTCTCCATATGGTTCCAATTGATCGTAGTGCCAAGGGCGACGCGTGGAAGCGCGTTGCTACGATAGGTGCGCGGCTTATGGACGAAGGTAAGTGGATCATTATGTTCCCTGAGGCGACCCGCTCAAAACGCGGTGAGCAGAAGCTTTACAAGTCAGGTGCTGCTAGGTTAGCGCTTGAAACGGATGCCGTGATTGTGCCCATTGCGGCAGCAACAGGACGTTGCTGGCCTGCAAAGTCGTGGACTTTTATTCCCGGCCGGGCAGATTTTTCTGTCGGTCCCGCTATCGTACCCCAAGAGGGCGAGGACGCGATCACCTTAATGGCGCGAGTTGAAGAATGGATCGAGGGCGAGATGCGCGTAATCGACGCCGATGCCTACGATGAGGTGGTGTCTGAAGCCGCTTAATGCGGTTGGAGCGATCAAGGCCGATCGTCTATGGCCTTAGTCCGTCGCTTTGGTCTGTCGCATTGGTCTAGCGCGGAGACACAAAAAGTCTGCCAAACGAATGAGAGACAACCAATAAAAAGAGGGTAACGACATGGGAATTTATAACGATCACGTGGTGCCACGTCTGGTCACCTGCGCTTGCGGCACGAAACCTGTCCTCAGACAACGACAGAAAGTTGTCCCCAAAGCCTATGGTACCGTCTTGGAGTTCGGTATCGGTGCAGGTCAGAACTTGCCGCATTACACGGCCGAGCAGGTGGACAAGGTGATTGGCGTTGATCCGTGCACAAAGTCGTGGGAGT
>CAJXZI010000026.1 GCA_913063005.1 uncultured Halieaceae bacterium
ATGCCTAAAATAAAAGCTACTGCGATCACAGGCGCCAACAAGACAGGATGTCTAGCTAGGGTTATGAGCGAGACTGTCACAAGGGAACGAGTAGAGGAGCCATTCATTGCCATCACAAGATTTACTCGCTGAAAGAGCCTGGCTGGCGCAGTCGCTGCGATGTGATGAGACAGATGTCCGTTTCCAGCTGATTGCCGGTGACGCGAGCCCTCGGAAGTTTTATAGGGTGTCACTTCAGTCGGACAACAACAGGCAAACCGATGTTTTGATGGTGTCACCGCCGACAGAAAACAACGAAAGGTTTGTGTTGGTCCGTGGCCTGATTGACGCGGCTGGTGCACGCGTACCAAAACTTCGACGGGCGGATTTGAGTTTAGGCTTCTTCCTACTCGAGGACCTTGGCGACATTACGTTTTGGTCGGCCCTGCAAAACGCCGATGTTGATGCTTTTTACGGCAGTGCGCTTACCGCGCTTGAGACCATTCAGGCGCTGCATCTGCCGCCGTCTGTTTTACCGACCTACGATGATGTTGAGCTTCAGCGCGAGTTGGACGTCTGTCCTGACTGGTTTTTTACGCGCGCACTTGAGCTATCCCTAAGCGACAGTGACACGGCAGTATTCGAGCAATTCAGTGCGTGTCTTCTCTCGGTGGCTGCAGAGCAGCCGTTTGGCTTTGTGCACCGTGACTATCACAGCCGAAATCTCATGGTGCTGAAAGATCAGGAAATCGCAATCATCGATTTTCAGGACGCAATCATGGGTCCTATTACCTACGATCCGGTATCGCTGTTAAAGGACGTCTACATTGTCTGGCCAAGAGCTCGGCAACTAGTTTGGTTAGCACAGTACTGGAAGTTGATAGTCGAGGCGGGTCGCCTGCCCGACGATTCATGGGATGACTTTTTGCGTTGGTACGACCTCATGGGCTTGCAGCGCCACGTCAAGATATTGGGTGTATTTTCCCGGCTATGGTTGAGAGACCAAAAGCCGGCTTATATGCGAGACATCCCTGTCGTTATTGGTTATATCCGAGAAGCTTGCGAGCTATATCGTGACGACTACCCGGCGATCGCTAAATTTTGGCAGTGGTTCGAAGAGGCGGTGCTTCCGACTGCTAGGCAAGCAGACTGGTATGTAGAGCCATGAGGCGTGCGATGATCTTGGCCGCGGGTGAGGGCAGGAGGATGCGCCCGCTTACGGATGACAAGCCAAAACCATTAATCGAGGTCAGTGGTAAGCCGTTGTTAGCGTTTCATCTCGAGCGCTTAGTGGCTGCAGGGTTTACCGATATCGTCGTCAACGCGTCATATCATGCGCAGCAAATAGTCGACTATTGCGGTGACGGCACTCGATGGGGTTGTCGCATAGATGTGGTGGTTGAGCCCACGCCACTCGAGACCGCAGGCGGGATTTTGAACGCGCTACCGTTATTGGGCAGTGAGCCGTTTGCCGTTGTGAATGGGGACGTATTTACCGATTATCCGCTGGATAGGCTTCGCTTACATGACCTAGGGTCAGACAGGGCACACCTTGTTATGGTGCCTAACCCAGAACACCATCCCGAGGGTGACTTTGAGCTTTCGAATGGGCGGATTGGAGAAGGGGCTGGGTCCAGAGCCACCTTCTCCGGTGTATCGGTGATGTGTAAGGCGTTATTCGCTGGACTGGTACCGGGAAAATCTGCGCTTCGCCCGCGACTAGATGCGGCTGTTAAATCACGAAGTTTGAGTGGCGAACTCTGGTCGGGATTATGGTCGGACGTGGGTACGCCTGAGCGACTGGCAACTTTGGAAATTTCGCTGCGAGATCGTGCATAGAGGTCAAGTTGACTGGCGAGTATGGGCGTCGCGCTTTACACTATAGACGCACAGTTTTAGCGACGTGAAGTACCATGTCCTTGTCAGATAAGACGGCAAGCTCCCAAATAAATTTTCCCGGATAGTGCGATGCGTGATTTTCAAATAGCTCCCTCCATTCTAGCTGCCGACTTTGCACGGCTGGGCGCCGATGTCGAAGCTGTGCTGGAGGCTGGTGCTGACATCGTCCATTTCGACGTTATGGACAATCATTACGTTCCCAATCTCTCGGTCGGGCCTATGGTGTGTAAGGCGTTGAGAGACTATGGAATCAAGGCTCCGATTGACGTGCACCTGATGGTGCAGCCCGTCGATGCCCTAGTAGGGATGTTTGCTGATGCTGGGGCGTCCTACATTACCTTTCATCCCGATGCGTCTACTCATGTTGATCGAACGTTACAACTCATTCGAGACGCCGGCTGTAAATCCGGTTTGGTTTTTAATCCGGCGGCTAGCCTGGATGCGCTTAAGTATGTAATGGACAAGGTCGACATGATTTTGCTCATGTCAGTAAATCCAGGTTTTGGTGGTCAGTCTTTCATTCCGTCCACGCTCGATAAACTCCGCGAGGCGCGCAGGCTTATTGATGAATCTGGACTCGACATACGGTTGGAGGTTGACGGTGGTGTTGGCCCGGCAAACATAGCCGCCGCCGCTGAGGCTGGTGCGGATACGTTTGTTGCAGGCTCTGCTATTTTTGGCAAGCCTGATTACAAGGCTGTTATAGACAGCATGCGCGAGGCGCTGGCAAGCATTGGTTAGGATGCGCGATGAATCAAACTGAATATGATGCATTGGTAGCAGCTGGCTTTTCGCGGATTCCTGTTACACGTACATTGCTCGCCGATACCGAGACGCCACTTTCGACGTTCTCCAAATTATGCCAAGCGCCTTATTCGTTTCTCTTTGAGTCTGTCGAGGGCGGTGAGAAGTGGAGCCGGTATTCGATCGTTGGGCTTCCCGCTACGGAGCGGATAGCTGTTCATGGCAGCACCATTTCGCGTTACCGAGGTAATGAGCTGGTTGACTCTCACGAGTCAGCGGACCCGCTTACTGAAATCGAGGCTTTGCACGAATCGACCAACAGCGCGCCGTTGTCGTCTCTCCCGGTGTTTTATGGTGGATGGGTAGGATATTTTTCTTACGACACAGTTCGTTATGTGGAGTCCAAACTCTCTCAAAGCGCAAATCCTGACGACTTAGAAACACCGGACATTCTTTTGGTGCTGGCTGAGGAAGTGGTGGTTTTTGACAACCTTCGTGGCACGCTCACACTGATTGTTAATGCCGATGCCTCGGTATCAGATGCCTTGGAAATGGCCACCCAGCGTTTGGATGAGCTTGAGCACTCGCTCTCAGAGCCCGCAGCGGCCCTTGGCAGTTTTGAGCTAGGCTCCACCGATACTCGTGAAATCGAGTCGCGTATTACGTTTGGGACAGACAAACGTACTTTCGAGTCCTGGGTCAAGAGGATCAAGGAGTACATTCTCGATGGCGACGTCATGCAGGTGGTCGTTTCGCAGCGCATGACGCTGCCCTTTTCTGCGTCGCCCCTCAATTTATACCGGGCGTTGAGACACCTAAACCCCTCTCCTTATCTCTTCTACCTCGATCTTGAGGGCTTTCACGTGGTTGGAAGTTCTCCCGAAATTTTGGTGCGCTCCGAGCAGGGGAAAATTACAGTGCGACCCATTGCTGGGACCATTCGCCGTGGTGCCGATGAAGCCGAGGACCATGAGTTGGCTGAGCACCTGCTCAATGATGAAAAAGAGCGTGCAGAGCATCTCATGCTCATCGATTTAGGCCGTAATGATATTGGTCGCGTGTCACAGCCTGGCAGTGTTGAGCTGACGGATAAAATGGTGATCGAGAAGTACTCCCATGTGATGCACATCGTATCCAATGTAACGGGTGATGCCCGCGAGAATACGACGGCGATCGATTCGCTGCGAGCGACCTTGCCGGCGGGCACATTGAGTGGTGCGCCCAAAGTCCGTGCCATGGAAATTATTGATGAGCTGGAGCCTGTGAAGCGTGGCGTTTACGGCGGCGCGGTGGGGTATCTTTCGTGGTCAGGTGATATGGACACCGCTATCGCTATTCGGACCGCAGTGGTGAAGGATGGTCAGCTCATCGTTCAGGCAGGGGCTGGCGTCGTTGCCGATTCTGTCCCCGAGTCAGAATGGGAAGAGACCCTGAACAAAGCGCGGGCTGTTTTACGCGCTGCCGCGATGGTTGAGGCGTGCTGAGGCCATGGTGAATACGACGAGCAAATCCGAGGACAGTTTGGTAACTCATGTCACAGGGCTTTCTGCAATAGCCTCAAAACCCCCTCAACGAGTAGTGACGCGATGAAAGCTTCGGCCGAAGAGAACGCCAGGGTAACTGCCCCAGATATCTTGATGGTAGACAACTACGACTCCTTCACATGGAACGTTGTCCAATATTTCTGGGAGTTGGGGGCTTCGGTCGATGTTTTTCGTAACGACGAAATAACGGTTGATGACATCGATAGGATTCGGCCCAAGCGCATTTGTGTGTCACCGGGTCCTTGCTCTCCAACTGAGGCAGGGATTTCTATTGACACCATAAAGCGCTTTGCTGGCGATATCCCCGTTTTCGGTATTTGCCTTGGCTTGCAGAGTATCGGTGCGGCTTATGGTGGTGATGTGGTTCGCGCACCCGAGGTGATGCACGGTAAAACCAGTCCCGTATATCACAATGGCACCGGGGTATTCGCGGGGTTACCCTCACCCTTTACGGCGACGCGCTACCATTCGCTGGTTGTCGACCCAAAGACCTTACCCGCGTGTTTTGAGGTGACAGCCTGGACGCTCGACGAGCAAGGCGAGCTCGACGTGATCATGGGGCTAAGGCATAAAGAAGTGTCGGTCGAGGGTGTGCAGTTCCACCCCGAGTCGATCCTTACCGAGCATGGCCACGACATGCTGCGGAACTTTCTTCAGCAACAACTTTCTTGAGTAAACCTCTCTTGAGCAAAAGAGGTGGATAACACGTTATTGAGAACGCTCGGGGAGTATCTACGCTTTATGGGGCAGAGAAAGATATGAATATTCAGCAGGCAATCGCACAGGTCGTTGGTGGTCAATCCTTGGGCCGAGCGGAAATGGAGCAGGTCATGCTCGCTGTCATGCAGGGCGAAGCCACTGAGGCCCAGATTGGTGGCTTGCTGGTTGGGCTTCGAATCAAGGGTGAAACCATTGATGAGATCGTCGGTGCTGCGAGCGCAATGCGATCGCTGGCAACGCCTGTCGATATTGATCGAGATGGGCTAATTGACCTTGCAGGGACGGGTGGAGACGGCGCCGATCTCTTTAACGTTTCCACCGCTGCGACATTTGTGGTGGCTGCAGCGGGTGGTCGTATCGCGAAGCACGGTAACCGCTCGGTATCTAGTTCGAGCGGCTCGTCTGACGTGCTGTCTGAGCTCGGTGTGAATTTGACGGTGCCGCCCCAGGTTATCGCTGACTGCATCGACACACTGGGTGTTGGGTTTATGTTTGCACCCATGCATCACAGTGCCATGAAGCACGCAGTAGGTCCCCGGCAGCAATTAGCTATGCGCACGATTTTTAATGTACTTGGACCTTTGACCAATCCCGCGGGTGCACGCCGGCAGGTGTTAGGTGTCTTTAGTGCTGATCTATGCGCTGTCATGGCCGCGGCACTGCAGGGATTGGGGAGTGAGCATGTCATGGTGGTTCACGGTACCGACGGTCTCGACGAAATTTCTATTTGTGAGCCGACAGAGGTTTGCGAGCTAAAAGACGGCTCTCTTAGAAGTTATCAAATTGACCCCAGAGAGTTTGGCCATCACCACACATCCTTAGATGGCCTTTCTGTATCCACAGCTGCCGAGTCGGCAGCGCTCATCAGGTCGGCATTGGGTGGCGATAAATCTGATTCTGCTGCAAAAGCCCGCTCTATCATTGCGCTAAACGCGGGCGCGGGACTCTACGTTGGTGGTCAGGCATTGAACCTGCGCGCAGGTATCCAGCTAGCGGAAGACACAATTAGCTCGGGCGCGGCTTTGGGTGTCATAGATGCGTTCGCAGAAAAAACGCAGAGTGTTGGGGAGATATAAATAATGAGAAATGACACACCGACGGTCCTCAAGCGCATCTGCGATAGGAAGCTTGAAGAAATCGCCGAGAGAAAGGCGATGACAGATATAGCAGTGCTCAAGGATCGCGCGTCAGTAGCCGATGCGCCCCGAGGTTTTATCAAAGCACTTCAAGCGCGGTGTGAGCAGGGTGTACCCGGCGTGATAGCCGAGGTGAAGAAGGCGAGTCCAAGCAAAGGCGTGATTCGAGCCGATTTTGATCCCGCAACCATCGCCAAAAGTTACGAGCAGGGAGGCGCAGCATGCCTCTCTGTGCTGACTGATATTGATTTCTTTCAGGGTGCCGACGCTTATTTGCAGGTGGCGCGCGCCGCGACCAACCTGCCCGCCATTCGAAAGGACTTCACGCTCGACCCTTATCAAGTTTGGGAGTCTCGCGCTTTGGGTGCTGATGCTATTTTGCTCATTGTGGCCTGTCTTGAAGATGAGCAGTTGGCCCAACTCTACGAGGTAGCGACTGCCGCGAAGCTCGATGTACTGGTCGAGGTTCACGATCAAACGGAGCTGGAGCGCGCACTTAAGTTAGACATTGATCTGATCGGCATAAATAACCGCGATTTGCATACCTTCGATACGCGGTTAGATACGACGCTACAGCTTCTTAGCCATGTGCCGGCCGGGGTGACCGTTGTCACCGAGAGTGGACTCCACACGCCGGATGATATGCGGATGATGCTGGATAACAACGTATCGACGTTTTTGATCGGTGAGTCGTTTATGCGAGAGCCGTCGCCAGGGGATGCGCTGGCGTCGATGGTGGCGGGCGCTATCGCTTAAGCCGTTGTACTGCCACCCGTAGGCTCGCGCAGCACGACGATTGTCTTTCCAGCGACGGTGATATAGCCATCGCCCTCGAGCATCTTCAGAACCCGTCCTGCCATTTCTCGGGAGCAGCCAACTAACCTCCCCAACTCCTGGCGCGTCACGCGGATTTGCATACCATCGGGGTGTGTCATGGCTTCCGGAAGCGTGGTTAGCTGTATGAGCGAGCGGTGGATCCGTCCGTAGACGTCGATAAACGTGAGGTCAGCAAGTTTACGTGTCGTATTTTTCAGGCGCTGCCCGATCTGGGTGGTCAGCGCGTACAAAACGTCGGGGAAGCGCCCACGGATAGCGTGAAAATCGTTGTAACTAATTTTTGCAAATTCGCAGGCCGTTCTTGTGACCAGATTAGCTGTTCGTGACTCCTCACCAAACAAACCCATCTCGCCAAAGAACTCCCCGGGGTTGAGGTAGCTGACCACCATGTCCTGATCCGGCGCGTCGCTATCGTCGACGATAACTGACACCGATCCATCGAGAATCAGGTAGAGGTCCTCGCTGGGGTCGCCCTGGCAAAAAACCACCGACTTTGCTTTCATTGTGATGCGCTCGCAGTGCACCAAGAAGGCGTCGGCGTTGGGAACGCGTTTACTCACTAAGTAATTCATGCTCATCACCATAATGTGATTTGCTGCACACTTAACGTAGCATACCGCCCACTGAAGGTTGGTGCCAGCCGCCATCACCTATAAGCACGTTGAATGATAAATAACTTTTTGGAGTCAAATATGCAGGGCACAGTTAAATGGGTTGATGACGTTATGTTCGTTGGCGAATCAGGCTCGGGTCATAGTGTGGTCATGGATGGTCCCATCGAACTTGGTGGACGAAACCACGGCCTGCGTCCTATGGAGATGTTACTGCTGGGTACCGGTGGTTGTGCGCTGTTTGATGTTGTAACGATGCTTAAGAAGTCGCGCCAGGACATCACGAGTTGTCGAGTCGAACTTCAGGCCGAGCGAGCAGATGCCGTACCCGCGGTGTTCACAGCGATTAATCTTCACTTTGTCGTAGAAGGGAATGGCATCAAGGACAGTCAAGTGGCGAGAGCTGTCTCACTATCCGCTGAAAAATACTGCTCAGCCTCCATTACCTTAGCGACGGGCGGTGTCGAGGTCACACACTCGCACGAGACGATATCGGCTTAAACGTGGCTGTATCGGTTAACGCGTAAGCTCACCGTCAAGCGCACAACTGGTTAATAGAATTTTCTACTGTTAATAACCTCTTGAACTCTGCTGGCCGTACATTACCCAGTGCAATGCTTTTGTGCGCAAGTACATGATACAAAGATGCGGAGGCAGGGCCAGCGCTGACTCTGCGCATACCTGCATCAACGGGGCTGCATTGCTCAACGACTGTTGAACAGCTCTGGTGGTGAGCTCAGGGTTTACGGCGTGAGTGAGGGTAGTTCGCAACGCGCGTTCAAATGATTTTTACAACCAATAGGTGGTTTTGGTCATGACTTGGCTCACACCTCTCATGGCTCGCTTAACAGGCGTTGAGAATTCCTGGCCGCCCTGCTCAAGCGCGTGCGCACCGTGTCGTTCCTCTTCTTCAAGCATCTTTTGAAGCACGAGCTGGGACTTTCGGTCATCCTCGGGAAGCTTCTGTAAATGCTCTTTGAGGTGAGCTGCAACACCCTCTTCCGTCGCGTGAACGAAACCCAAGCTTACTTTGTCACCAATAGCGCCAGTAAGCGCGCCCAAGGCATATGAGCTTGCGAAGAAAAGCGGGTTAAGCCGACTGGTATGCGTGCCCAGCGCTTCCAAACGCTCTTCACACCAGTCGAGGTGGTCTTTCTCTTCCTGCGCGGCTGCAAGAAGCGCGTCTCGCGTTTCATTCGATTTGGCTACCAGAGCTTGGCCTCGGTAGAGTGCCTGCGCACATACTTCTCCAGTGTGGTTGATACGCATGAGCCCGCCGGCGTGCTGACGTTCGGCATCAGTTAGATCAGCTTCGCTGTGATCGGTGGCTGGAGAGGGCCGCTCACCTGACAGCGACCCTGTACCTGAGCTCACTTCGCGAAGTGCGGTATCCACAGTGGCTATCAATCTATCTAAGCTGGTGAGTCGTCTTTGCATCGTTGCTATCTGTGTTTCACGTACCGCAAGCTTAGCGCGCTAGCGCTCGCCAACCAATATCGCTCCGATACTTCATCCCTTCCCATTGAATTGGGTCAATGGCTTGGTATGCAGCAGTCGCTGCATCAGCCAGTGAAGCGCCTCGCGCGGTAACGCAGAGCACACGCCCACCTGCAGTGACCGTTGCATTGTCAGCAATCTTGGTGCCAGCGTGGAAAACCTTGACGCCCTGCGGCTCATTACCAAGGCCGGTAATAGGCAAGCCAGTGGGGCTCGATGACGGGTAGTGCTCGGATGCGAGTACAACGCCAATCGTGGCGTCGCTGCTCCAAGTGACAGACTCACCAGGTAGGCGTCCTTCACAGGCAGCGAGGCAGTGTGATGCGAGATCAGACTCGAGCCGCATCATAATGGGTTGTGTCTCTGGGTCACCAAAGCGGCAATTGAACTCGATCACTTTCGGTGCACCTGAGGAGTCAATCATTAATCCTGCGTATAAGAACCCTCGATAGCGATTGCCGTCTTCCAGCATGCCCTTCACCGTTGGATTAATGACTTCTGCCATCACTCGTTCGTAGACGGCGTCAGTGACGACGGGCGCAGGTGAGTAAGCGCCCATGCCACCGGTATTTGGCCCCGTATCACGTTCACCAACACGCTTGTGATCCTGCGATGTCGCCATGGGGATCACATCAGTACCGTCCACCATTACGATAAAGCTTGCCTCTTCACCTTCGAGGAATTCCTCGATTACGACTCGCGCACCTGCGTCACCAAAAGCGTTGCCAGATAGCATGTCGCGCACAGCAGCTTCCGCCTCATCAACAGACATAGCCACGATTACGCCTTTACCCGCAGCGAGGCCGTCAGCTTTTACAACAATGGGTGCACCTTGAGCCTGAATATAGGCGCAGGCCGCACCGGGATCCGTAAAGGTCTCGTAAGCACCGGTTGGAATGTTGTGCCGAGCAAGAAACTCCTTGGTAAAAGCTTTCGAGCCCTCAAGTTGCGCAGCAGCGGCAGAGGGACCAAAACAATGGAGTCCCTCACCTTCGAAGTAATCGACAATGCCATTCACTAAGGGCGCTTCAGGACCGACCACGGTGAGTTCACAATTGTTGGCCTTGGCGAAGTTAGCGAGTGCGTCAAAATCATTCGCATCTACGGAGATATTCTCGAGCTTAGGCTCAGCCGCTGTGCCCGCATTACCGGGCGCCACAAACACAGTTTCGACGTCACTTGATTGAGCTAATTTCCAAGCTAACGCATGTTCACGGCCACCGCCGCCTATCATCAATACATTCATATTAGTGTCTGAAGTGCCTCACACCCGTGAATACCATGGCGATACCTGCCTCGTTTGCCGCGGCAATAATCTCATCGTCTCTTATTGACCCGCCAGGCTGAATTACAGCTTTGATGCCACGTTCAGCGGCATTATCGATACCGTCTCTGAAGGGGAAGAACGCATCTGACGCCATGACTGCACCGGCTACTTCGAGGCCCGCGTGCTCGGCTTTGATGGCGGCAATGCGTGCCGAGTTAACCCGTGACATCTGACCCGCACCCACACCGATGGTTCGCTCATTTGATGCATAAATGATTGCGTTAGATTTCACGAACTTGGCCACACGCCAAGCGAAGAGCATATCGCGCATTTCCTGCTCGCTAGGAGCGCGTTCGGAAACAACCCTGAGATCCTCTTCAGCAATGACGTGATCATCGCGATCCTGAATTAACAAGCCGCCGTTAACTTTTTTGAGGTCCCACGTCGGAGAGCGCTCTCCCCAGTATCCGGTGGACATTACCCGAACATTAGGTTTTCCGCTGGCGGCTTCAAGCGCTGCGTCGTCTATTTCCGGCGCCGTGATGACCTCGACAAACTGCGAGTCGATGATGGTAGATAGTGTTTTCTCATCGAGCGCTCTATTGAAGGCTATGATGCCACCAAAGGCTGATTCGGTATCTGTCTCGAAAGCCAGCTTGTAAGCGTCAAACAACGTATCCGCCACGGCAACGCCACAGGGGTTGGCGTGCTTTACAATCACGCAAGCGGGTTGATCAAACGACTTTACACATTCGATTGCCGCATCCGCATCGGCAACGTTGTTGTAGCTCAAGGGCTTTCCTTGATGCAGGGTCGCTGTACCAACACCCGCTTCGATAGCGTTTCTGTCGGTATAGAACGCGGCATTTTGATGTGGGTTTTCGCCGTAACGCATGACTGAGCTGCGCTCAAATTGAAAGTTCGCGGTCCTTGGGAAGTCGCTCACTTCGTCACCGTCGAGACGCTTTCCGAGATAATTGGCTATCGCACCGTCATAGCCAGCGGTGTGCTCGAATGCTTTCACAGCGAGATCGAAACGCAGTGTGTCAGTGGTGCCTTCGTGAGCCGCAAGTTCTGATAACACGCGCTCAAAGTCGTTGTTGTCCACCACTATGGTTACGTCGCGGTGATTTTTAGCGGCAGCTCGGACCATGGTGGGGCCGCCGATATCGATGTTTTCGATCGCATCCGCGAGGCTGCAATCCGGGTTCGCGACAGTAGCTTCAAAGGGGTAGAGATTAACGACGACGAGATCGATTGCACCGATCTCGTTATCTGTCATAACCGCGTCATCGGTGCCTCGTCGCCCCAAAATGCCGCCGTGGATTTTTGGGTGGAGTGTTTTTACGCGACCGTCCATCATTTCAGGGAAGCCCGTGTGATCGGATACCTCGGTAACGGGTACGCCCTCTGACATCAAGAGACGGCAGGTGCCACCCGTCGACAGAATTTGAACGCCATGAGCGGCCAATCCTTGAGCGAATGGGACAACGCCGGTTTTATCGGAGACGCTGATTAAAGCGCGTTTAATGGGGGCGACTCTCGCCTCGGTCATAGTGGTTTCCTTGCTTTGCAATTGTTTTGGTTGCTTAAGGTCTCTAAAGCTTCAGAGCAGATTATGTTGTCGTAATTTCTTACGCAGTGTGCCTCGATTAAGGCCAAGTAATTCTGAAGCGCGGCTTTGATTGCCGCCACAGTACTCCAAGACGACGCGAAGTAGCGGCTCCTCGACCTCTAGTAGAACGAGATTGTAAAAGTCTATTGTGGCCTCGCCATCGAGGGTTTCCATGAATTCTCGAACTGCAATCTCCACCGCCTGTCCAAGGCCACCTTCGCGCTGGTGCCCTTGCGATTTTGTCGTCTCGTTCGTCATGCCGCGATGCTCTCCTCAGAGGCTATTTTATGGTGAGGATTATCCTTCTCATGTGCTTCTATCCCTTTCAGTATTCTGTTGGATTCTTCACTTAGGAACTGCTCCTGAGCGTCCTGAGAGGCAAGAGCGTTGAAAGCTCGCTTAAAGGGAAGATAGTCATCGTATAGTTCGGCTTCAAAAAACCAGCCAACGTGCTTTCGCGCGATTTTGAATCCCATGACTGCGCCGTGAAAATCGTAGAGAAGCCGACAATGCTCCCTCACGAGTCGAAGGCGTGCTTCGGCGCAAGGTTGCTTATCTATACCGTGACGAAGCTTTCCAGCGATCTGTCCGGGAAGCCAGAGCCGCCCTTGCGCTGCGCGACCGATCATGACACCCGATGCGCCGGAGTTGTCGAGTACTCTCGCTGCCTTCTCCGCTGAGTCGATATCGCCATTAGCAATGATGGGGATGTCAACGGCTTTCACAATATTGCGAAGCGTTTCGTATTCGGCCTCGCCGTTAAATTTGTCAGCGCGCGTCCTGCCATGAACCGTGAGCATTGCGATGCCGCAGTCCTGTGCAATCTCCGCTATTTCGACACCATTTTTATTGCTGCGATCTATGCCGGTCCTAATCTTCAAGGTAACCGGTACCGATACCGCCTGCACGGTGCTTTTCAAAATATCCGAAACGAGCCCCGTGTCTGCTAAAAGCGCTGAGCCTGCTGCCTTTTTACACACTTTTTTGGCGGGGCAGCCCATGTTGATATCGATTATTTCGGCACCGCGCTCAACATTAAATCGGGCAGCTTGAGCAATGGTTTCTGGGTCGTTGCCAACCAACTGAACGGAGCGCAGTCCGGCGTCATTGCTGTGAACAGCTCGCGACTGTGTTTTGCGTGAATGAGCCAGTGTAAGGTCGGACGACATCATCTCCCCAACGGCTATATCGGCGCCGTGTTTCACGGCTAGCTGGCGCATAGGTAAGTCGGTAACACCGGCCATTGGGGCGAGTAGTACGGGTAGATCGCTTACAAAGTCGCCGAGTTGCATGTGTCAGGTCAGGAAGAGGAAAGCGCATAGTGTAATAAACACGATCGGAAGGTTGAAGTCTGGTCAGTGGGTAGTATTAACCCTCTTTTGGTCAGTGCGGAGCCAAGGCTGCCGTTAAACATTAACGAAAAGTCGATAACTTCGGTAAAAACACACAGATTGGTCGCGTAGTGTCAAAATCAGTGGACAGTTTTCGCTCGCTGGTGGAGACTCAGGTGGTCTTTCTGGGAAACAAGCGTGGTCACTATGGCCGACATACTCGTGTTACATGGACCCAATCTCAATCTATTGGGTACGCGCGAGCCTGATATTTACGGCAGCGAAGATCTGTCTTCGATCAATGCGCGCCTTGAGCAAGCAGCGGCGAGCGCAGGGCGGACGCTAAGTGCATTCCAGAGTAACGTCGAAGGTGAGCTGATCAATGCGGTTCACGCCGCAAGACTCGAGCAGACGCAGGCAATTATTATCAACCCTGCGGGACTGACGCATACGAGTGTATCTCTGCGCGACGCACTTGCCGGTGTGGCTATTCCGTTTATCGAGGTTCACCTCTCCAATGTGTATGCGAGAGAGCCTTTTCGGCACCACAGTTTCTTCTCTGATTTAGCAACTGGTGTGATTTCTGGCCTCGGGAGTGCCGGTTACGACCACGCATTGCAATTTTTATTGAACCGAAATCACTGAAACGAGTAATAACAAAGGATTGTAAAGGTGACCTTATGGATATTCGTAAAGTAAAAAAGCTGATTGAGTTGCTCGAAGCGTCGAGTGTCGATGAAATTGAGATCAAAGAAGGCGAGGAGTCTGTTCGCATTAGTCGCAATACAGGTGCACCTGTCGCGATGGCCGCTGCACCGATGCCGGCTGCGCCCGCCATGCCTGCACCGGCTGCACCAGCCCCGGCTGCTCCCGCTCCAGCTCCGGCGGCGCCTGCTGCCGACACGGATAACGCGGTTAAGTCTCCCATGGTCGGTACTTTCTACCGTTCGCCAAGCCCCGAGGCGCCTGCGTTTGTCGAGGTCGGCCAGAGTGTCCGTGCGGGCGATGTCCTTTGCATCGTTGAAGCGATGAAGATGATGAACCAGATTGAAGCCGATCGTGCGGGAACCGTAACTGCCATTCACGCTGAGAACGGTGAGCCGGTCGAATTCGATCAACCACTCATCACGATCGCATAAGCGCGACCCCTCTAGGACATATACCCATGTTGGAAAAGGTACTCATTGCCAACCGTGGTGAGATCGCGCTGCGCATTCTGCGAGCTTGTAGGGAGCTAGATATCCCTACGGTGGCGGTTCACTCAACGGCAGACAGCACACTAAAGCATGTTCGCTTGGCCGATGAAGCGGTGTGTATTGGCCCCGCACCATCCACCCAAAGCTACTTGCAGGCGCCTGCGATTCTTAGTGCCGCAGAGATCACAGGTGCTGACGGCATCCACCCCGGATACGGCTTCTTGTCGGAAAATGCTGACTTTGCAGAACAAGTCGAGCGAAGCGGTTTTAAGTTTATTGGACCGCGTTCAGAGACGATTCGCCTAATGGGCGATAAGGTCTCTGCCAAGCATCAGATGCGAAAGTCGGGCGTGCCGACAGTGCCTGGGTCAGACGGTGCATTGCCTGATGATCCCGACGAGGTCCTGCGCATTGCACGTGAGATTGGCTATCCAGTGATTGTGAAAGCCGCCGCCCATTGTTGGATCTGGGGCCGTATTATTTAACGGCGATGGTGTTCCTCCGCGCGTCGGATCTCGCCGGTTGATGCATCAACCACTCGGACATCAACCGACATCTCGGTAATTAAGTTTGCAGTGGCAAATTGACCTGTTGCGACGCCACCCTTTGTCTGCCCAAGTTTTGTTATG
>CAJXZI010000027.1 GCA_913063005.1 uncultured Halieaceae bacterium
AAGTGGTTGCTTACAAGAAATGTTTTTTACTCAGATAGCTGAAATGACTCTTCTAAGATTTATGGCTAATTAACTATTGCTACTAGGGACTGACCTACCTATACTCCGCCCCCCAAATTTATGACTGTTTATCTAAGGCGCCCAGTATGAAGCGTACATTTCAACCCAGCGTTCTCAAGCGCAAGCGCAGCCACGGTTTTCGCGCACGCATGGCCACTAAAAATGGTCGCAAGGTTTTGGCGCGTCGTCGCGCACGCGGACGTCTTCGCCTGTCTGCATAAAGTTTGATGGGCGCCCTGCCCATGAACTTCTCATTCCAAAAACACCAGAGGCTCCTCGACAAACACGCTTTTAGTGCTGTGTTTAATGGCACCCCAACGAAAGCGGGTGGCGCTTCCGGTCTGGTGCTCACCACGCCATCGAACCACGCGCAATCACGGCTTGGCATCATCGTTGCCAAGAAAAACGTTCGACGTGCAAATCAGCGAAATCGAATCAAACGCGTTGTCCGAGAATATTTCCGACTGAACCCCCTGCCCGCATCAACCGATGTGATTTTCCTTGCGCGGTACGGGGTTGCCGACAAGACCAATGCAGAGTTACGAGCTGATCTAGCCCTAATTTGGAAAAAGCTGTCGAAGAAACTGGCGCTTCCAAAATGATGACCCCTATCAACAGTCTTTTAGGGTCGCTAATCGTCGCGCCAATCAAGGTCTACCAATTATGCGTCAGTCCCTTCATCGGGAGTCGTTGCCGCTTTTACCCTAGCTGTTCGTCATATGCTGTCGAGGCCATTAGCTCGCATGGGCCCGGTAAAGGTAGCATTCTTAGCATAAAACGTATTTCCCGCTGTCATCCATGGAGCGACGGCGGTTATGATCCTGTTCCAAGCCTTACTGACCAGCCAAGCCGAAACGACTAACACACCGAGGATTTAATGGACCCCGTACGCTTACTACTCATCAGTTCGACTGCTGTTCTTTCGCTGATGCTACTGATCGAATGGAATCAATATTCGGATGACTACAACAAAGATCAGGCTGAGCGTTATGCGGCTGAAGTATCGAAAGCGCCGTTAACATCGCCGACCAATAATATACAGAGTGTTGAAACACCCTCGATTCAAATGGGTTCAGATATTCCCACCTTGTCGGCTGATTCAACACCCGTTCCTTCCCAAGTCGACAAGGCCGGCCTAGTCTATCTCGATACAGACACACTCAACGTCGCAATCAGCACGGATGGCGGTGATGTTGTCGATGCATCGTTACCCAGATTTCCCGTGCGATTAGATACGCCGGACCAACCGTTTCTTTTGCTCGAATCAAGCGCTTTCCGAACTTACGTCGCTCAAAGCGGATTGATTGGCCCCGATGGAATTGATGCGAGCGGCCAACGTGCTCAGTACTTATCACTAGGCACTACACTTAATAGCGATAACAGTAAAACACTCACGCTGGCCTGGGCGGGAAACCGCAACGACGCCCTACAAGTGCTTAAAAGCTACACTGCAGCAGACGATCGATACTTCATTGATGTCAAATATACCGTCACCAACGCGGGATCAACCCCTGCGTCAATGACCCCATTTGCTCAGTTAAAGCGAGATAACACCGAAGCGCCCGACGCCAATGTGGGATTCGGCGTAAGTCCTTACTTGGGAGCAGCTCTCACACAACCAGAGGAACGCTACACAAAACTCTCTTTCTCGGATCTAGCCGACGAACCGTTTGCAAAAAAGTTGCCTGCCGGTTGGGTGGCTATTCTCCAACACTACTTCGTGTCGGCTTGGATCCCGGCTCAAAATCAATCCCACGACTTCTTTGCAAGCCAACTCTCCAGCGGCGACAACGTCATCGGCTTTAAGAATCCATCAATCACCGTTCAACCCGGTGAAACTGCCACGATTTCGCAGCGACTTTATGTAGGACCAAAGGATCAAGTTGCACTCGCCGACATTGCTGAGAACCTTGATCTCGTCATCGACTACGGCTGGCTGTGGTGGTTAGCACAACCATTATTTTGGCTGCTTACTGTTATCCAAAGCTTTGTCGTGAATTGGGGGCTCGCCATCATCATTCTTACAATCGTTGTAAAACTCGCTTTCTTCAGATTGTCAGCCGCAAGCTACAAGTCAATGGCAAAGATGCGCACGGTACAGCCAAAAATCCAAAGCATTAGAGACCAATACGCGGACGACAAAAATAAGCAACAGCAAGCAATGATGGAGCTCTGGAAAAAAGAAAAAATCAACCCTATGGGCGGGTGCTTGCCCATGCTCATTCAAATGCCGGTATTCATTGCCCTGTATTGGGTGCTACTCGAGTCTGTGGAATTGAGACACGCACCGTTTATTCTTTGGATAGACGATCTTTCAGCAATGGACCCTTATTTCGTCCTTCCCATTCTTATGGGAATCAGTATGTACCTTATGCAGCGTCTCAACCCTGCGCCACCTGATCCAATGCAGGCAAAAATCATGCAGTACATGCCGATTGCATTTACTTTCCTGATGATGTGGTTCCCAGCAGGATTGGTTCTTTACTGGCTCTGCAATAATTTACTGTCCTTCGCTCAACAATATGTTGTGACGCGACAGATCGAGCAAGCAGCCCGATAGGGTTGCAATGAAATTCTCTTAGAGTTTCGCACACTTGACAGGATTAGAGAGTGACACGATTGCTGCCATTGCCACCGCAAGGGGCAATGGTCCCGTGGGCATCATTCGCTTAAGCGGACCACAGGCACTAACGATAGCGCAAACAATCACAAGTGCCGAATTGAACGCACGATTTGCGCATTACGCGTCGTTTACCGATTCGACGGGTTCAACACTAGATACAGGCCTTGCCCTTTACTTTCCTGGGCCTAATTCCTTCACTGGTGAGGATGTTGTGGAACTCCAAGGACACGGTGGGCACATCGTTCTACAAACAGTTTTACATCGATGCCTCGACCTAGGTGCCAGAAGTGCCAGACCGGGCGAATTTTCCGAACGTGCATTTCTGAACGGCAAAATTGATCTATTGCAAGCAGAGGCCATCGCAGATCTCATTTCTGCTGAAAGCGAAACTGCTGCAAAGCTTGCTAGCACATCGCTCACCGGTGCATTTTCCGGTTACGTAAACACCCTTGCTGAGCAACTTAACGAGTTACGCGCACTCACCGAAGCCTCAATCGACTTTCCCGATGAAGATATTGATGTCCTAGAGCGTCATTCAGTCATCAAGCGACTCGAGGATTGTCGCGAGACTTTATCGGCACTTTTGGATGACGTAGCAAAGTCTCAGCGTAAAACTCAGACTTACACAGCGGTTCTGTACGGAGCGCCAAATGCCGGGAAAAGTAGCCTCTTGAACGCCCTGGCTCATGATGATGTTGCGATCGTAACCCCTTTACCCGGAACCACTCGCGACACATTGAAACAGCAAGTCACTATCGGTGAACTAACGCTTGAAATCATCGATACAGCTGGTATCAGAGAAACGCACGACGTGATCGAACAGGAAGGCGTTAAGCGCGCAAGGGACAGTGCGGCCACTGCCGACCTTATAATCCATGTCATTGATGATGCCGACAAGCCGGCTGACAACAATGAATGTGATGATCAAACGAGCAGTAACTTAACGCTCAAAGTTCACAACAAGATAGATCAATCTGGCAGAACAGCGGGCGTTAGTGTCTCAAACGATAACCTAATCGAAGTGGCTATCAGTGCAACAACGGGTGAGGGGTTATCAACGTTGAAGACAACCATCGAGGAACTGTTACTCGGCGAGGGCCATCAAAATAGCCAGTTTAGCGTCAGACAACGACACGTTGAGGCACTTTCAGATGCTATTGAGAAACTCGGTGATGCTTTGAGCGCTTTCAGCGTTCACAACGCAGCCGAATTACTGTCAGAGGACCTTAAACTCGTCCAAGCCTCGATAGACTCCCTCACTGGAAAAGTATCGAGTGATGATATTCTCGGACAAATTTTCAGCTCGTTTTGTATCGGCAAATAATTAACTGCTAACAACTTTCCCCCACGTTATTCAAGTCTTGGGTGGATTCGCTGTGAATAAAGCATTTTGTTGATAACGCTGTGAAGAACAAGGCAAACAAGGCTGTGAATGAACCTGTGCGTATTTCGAAGTCTACAAACGGTAACGACAGAGATCAGATTTATCCAATGGTCATCACAGGCTTTTTCGTGAGAAATACGTTGCTTGTTAGCCCACTTGTACAAGCGTCATAACCGCGCCCGCCAAGTACTTCAGCGAGTTATGCACACAAAATCATCCCTCTAATAACTACAACAACAAAGAATCTTCTTTTTTAAAAAATATATATATTTTGTTCATAGTTTCTTAAGCGTAGAACGGAGAACCCACTACCCTGCCTCTTGCACTAGAACGCTCGCTTAAGCATCTGACATATCTGCAGCTTCTGATAACCCAATCACTTGTCGTCAAATGGTTAATAAAATGCTCAATCCCTCAGGGCCTTGAGCGGCAACGGGGGGCACAGGCGTGCAGTTTTCTGTTAACCCATCACCTCCAAAATTCTTAAATCCAATTTCTTGAACAAGCACTTTCTTGGGTTGCGTGATGGCGCGCCTTATTGTCAAAGCCAAATTTAACCAATGACACTGATCTTAAGTTAAAGTGAAAATATCCGTATACTCGCGCGCCCCATTGGAGGCGATAAAAAGTGACTACCGCTAATCGAACTTATGACGTCGTTGTTGTCGGCGGCGGACATGCTGGTACTGAAGCTGCTCTCGCTTCGGCTCGTGCCGGATCGCGCACACTTCTTATCACGCATTCCATAGACACCTTGGGGCAAATGTCTTGTAACCCAGCGATTGGTGGCATTGGCAAATCACACCTTGTTCGAGAAATTGATGCCTTGGGCGGAGCAATGGCGCGAGCAACAGATCACGCCGGCATTCAGTTTCGGGTTCTCAATGCGAGAAAAGGCCCGGCTGTTCGCGCAACACGTGCTCAGGCGGATCGTGTGCTTTATCGAAATGCCATACGCCAGATATTGTTTGCAGAGAAAAACTTGACGATTTTTCAGGACGCTGTGGATGATATTGAGTTAGAAGGTGTATCGGTAACCGGCGTTCGGACTTCGACAGGTATTCGATTTCAAACGAAAGCGTGTGTTTTGACGGCGGGGACGTTTTTAAACGGCAAGATTCATATTGGTCTTGAGAACCAGACAGGTGGCCGTATGGGTGACCCAGCGGTCACTACGTTGGCCGATCGTTTACGCGAGCTCTGCCCAAGAACAGGTCGTTTAAAGACAGGAACACCGCCTAGAATCGACGGTAACAGTGTCGATTATTCTGGATTGCAAGAGCAGTGGGGTGACGAGCCAAGACCTGTCATGTCACAACTCGGTTCGATTGATGAGCACCCAGAGCAAGTGTGTTGTTGGATTACAAAAACCAATGAAGCTACGCATGACATCATTCGCAGCGGTTTAGATCGCTCGCCCATGTTCAGTGGTGTTATCGAGGGCACAGGTCCCCGGTACTGTCCGAGTATCGAAGATAAAATCCACCGCTTTGCTGATAAGAACTCCCATCAAATCTTTTTAGAACCAGAGGGCCTTACAACCACTGAGTTGTATCCCAATGGTATATCAACGTCACTACCCTACGATATTCAGGATGCCATGGTGCGGTCTATTCCAGGCCTTGAGAACGCACACATAACACGTCCTGGTTACGCGATTGAATACGATTATTTTGATCCGAGGGACTTACAACACGATCTTCAGACGCGCCAGATTTCCGGTCTGTTTTTCGCGGGTCAAATCAACGGAACAACAGGTTACGAAGAAGCAGGTGCACAGGGTTTATTGGCCGGGTTAAATGCTTCTCGATTCACCCGCGAGCTTGTGTCATGGGAGCCGCGAAGAGATGAGGCATACATTGGTGTGTTGGTCGATGACTTGGTTACCTTAGGGACCTTGGAGCCTTATCGCATGTTTACATCGCGCGCAGAGTACCGTCTGCAACTGCGAGAGGATAATGCAGATGAGCGTCTGACAGAGTTAGGTCGCAACTTGGCCTTAGTGACCGATGAACACTGGGCACGGTACGAAGCAAAGCGTGCGTTAATAAGCGAGGAGTTAGATCGCCTCGATACAACCTTTATCCATCCGAACACAGAGCAGGCAGATTCGCTTAATACCAAGCTAACCTCTCCTCTCACGAGAGAGTATTCGATGGCGGATTTAGTTCGTCGGCCAGAGCTCCGTTATTCGGATGTGGCTAGTCTCAAAGGAGAGGCTGTCTCTGATTCAGCGACAGCTGATCACATCGAAACGCGCGTGAAGTACGCGGGTTACATCGCTCGGCAGCAAGACGAAATCAACCGATTAAAGCGCCATGAAAACACGGTAATACCTGAAGGCTTTGATTTCACGCAAGTCAGTGGTTTGTCGAATGAAATATGTCAAAAGCTCGTCGACCATCAACCTGAAAACCTGGCGCGCGCAGGTAGAATTCAGGGCGTTACACCCTCTGCTCTATCACTGTTGTTGGTCTACTTAAAAAGAGAATCTCAGCTTCCCAAAGTCGCCAACGCAAGTAATGGCTAGTGTCGCGACAGGTGTGTTGACCGAAGGACTCTCTTTGCTTGGCGTCGAGTCGGGTCGCGAAGAGCCTCTTCGCGAGTACTTGGCGTTACTCAGAAAGTGGAATAAACCGTTCAATCTGACCGCCGTAAGATCAGAGCAAGATATGGTGGTAAAGCACCTACTGGATAGTCTCGCTGTCGCGCCTTACCTTTCCGAAGTTAAACATATTTGTGATGTTGGTACGGGTGCTGGTTTGCCGGGAATACCGCTTGCAATTTATTTTCCAGACACGCAGTTTGTGCTGTTAGACAGTAACGGCAAAAAAACGCGTTTTCTGGAGCAAGTGAGGAGTCGCTTAAGTCTTAGCAATGTTGAGATTGTTCAAGACCGTGTAGAGAACTTCCAGCCACACGATCTTTTTGATGGGGTGATATCACGTGCCTTTGCGGAGTTGAACCGCATGTGTCGAGTAACACATCATCTATTGGCCGAGGATGGTCGTTGGTTTGCGATGAAATCGCAAACAGCTGAGAGTGAAATAGCGGTATTGGATTCCAAGTTCACTGTGCAACAGCGGGTCAATTTAAATGTGCCGTTTCTAAGTGATGCAAGGATGCTTGCGATCGTCAAACAGGCCGAGAGCGCAGAATGAAAATAATAGCGATAGCGAATCAAAAAGGTGGTGTGGGGAAAACCACTACCAGCGTTAACTTAGCTGCATCACTTGCACAGATGGGCAAGCGCGTGTTGTTGGTCGATATGGACCCTCAGGGAAACGCGACCATGTCCTCGGGGATCGAAAAAAATAACGTAGAATTTTCAATTCTTGATTTATTACTTGAGGAGGGGGACCTTGAAAGCTGCGCTGTGCCCTCGCCAACGGGTGGCTTTGACGTCATTCCCGCCAACGGTGACTTAACGGCTGCAGAAGTAGAGTTAATCGATGTTGATGGAAAGGAGAAGCGGTTAAAACACGGTCTATCAGATGGACAACATCGCTACGATTTTGTGCTCATTGACTGCCCTCCGTCTCTCAATATGTTGACGGTTAATGCCATGGTAGCGTGCGACTCTATTCTGATAACGATGCAGTGCGAATATTTCGCATTAGAGGGTTTGTCAGCGCTTCTCAATACCATTCGGAGAATCAATGAGACCGTGAATCCTGACCTCGAAATCGAGGGTATTTTGCGAACTATGTATGATCCAAGAAACTCTCTAACAACCGAAGTCTCAGAGCAACTTTTTGGTCATTTTGGTAATTTGGTATACCGGACAGTCATTCCTCGCAATGTGCGCTTGGCCGAGGCTCCGAGCCATGGCGAACCCGGTATCATTTACGATCGATATTCGCGCGGTGCTAGGGCCTACATGGCGTTAGCCGAGGAATTTTCGCGCCGACAATAAGGCGCTGTTAAGGTATTCGTATGACAACGAAGAAAAGAAAATTAAACCGCGGGCTCGATGCCTTGTTAGGCACAGAACTGACCAAGCAAAAGCTTGATAACGATGGAACTGCGTCAACGGCTACCCAAACAGATGGTGAGTTGAGACAAATTCGCCTAGAAAAATTACAGCGGGGTAAATACCAGCCACGCATTGAGTTCGATGAAGAAGCGCTAAATGAGTTAGCTGAAAGTATCAAAGCGCAAGGTGTTATGCAGCCCATTGTTGTTCGAACTCTATCGGGCGATCGTTTTGAAATCGTCGCGGGTGAACGTCGTTGGCGAGCAAGTCAAATAGCAGGACTAGAGAGTATCCCGGCGTTAGTGAGAGACATCAGCGATGAAACCGCTATTGCTATGGCGCTTATTGAAAATATTCAGCGCGAAAACCTAAACCCCATGGAAGAAGCTCGAGCCCTTAAGCGACTTCAGAGCGAGTTCGATCTTAGTCAACAGGAGGTGGCAAACGCCGTTGGTAAATCTCGATCGGTTATTGCAAACCTTCTTAGGTTATTGTCATTAGAGTCGGGTGCGGCCGATTTGTTGGAATCGCGACAAATAGACGCAGGTCATGCAAAGGTCCTACTTGCGCTCGAAGGTAGTCAACAAATTATGGCGGCGCGAAAAGTGGCCGATGCAAAGCTATCTGTGCGGCAAACCGAAGCGCTTGTAAAAGCTCTGTTAAACCCGAGTGTTTCTGAGTATGCGGCCAAATCTGACCCCGATATTGATCGGCTTGAACGCAAGCTATCAGAGCAATTTGGCACAAAAGTGAGTATTGAAAATAAAAATGGACGTGGACGGCTCATCATTCAATACAGCAACTTGGACGTTTTAGACGGAATTCTTGGCCGTATCCAATAAAATTGGCATTTTACTTTGTTGATGCCCTTTCTCAATTCGAATAGACTTGCGCGCGCTTGAGAACCCTTAACTCTGGGAGTGCCTGGCGGTGGAGTACACGCGGAAAAAGCTGGCTCATCACCTGATACGTGCGCTGTCCCAAACGAGCGTAGTGATTGTGGTTCTCGCAATCAGTACATGGGTGTTATGGAGCCTCAATGCTGCGATCGCACTTTGTGCGGGAGCGGCTATTATTGCGGGCCCTCAAATTTGGCTAGCCATGAGTATGTTTAGCCGTTTCGGTGCGCAAGCGCCGACGCTACTGGGAATAGCGAAATTTAGTCTCAGTGCATTGTTGTTTGGGGTTTGGTTCGCCAGAGCCCAAGACCCGCAGCCCGGGCCTTTGTTTTTGGGTGCGATTGTAGTGTTAGTGTGCAGTCCGGTTTTCTATTACCTGGCTGCAAAAGATGAGAATTGATTTGAAATTTAAGAAACACGTACACAAAGCGTGTTTTTGAACGGGGCAGCGTTTCATGGCAGCAGCTGGTCAAGAGCAGACAGTTTCAGACTATATCGTTCACCACCTCACAAACCTTACTTACGGTAAGTTGCCTGAGGGCTTTGAGCGTTACGATGGTCAAACTGTCGGTACAGGCGGTGAATGGACATTTGCACATGGCGCGGATGAGATTGCCGCTATGGGCTTCAACGCACTTCACGTTGATTCGCTCGCATGGTCGATCGGTTTGGGCATTATTTTTTGTGCACTTTTTCGTTGGGTAGCGGTCCGCGCTTCTTCCACGACGCCATCAGGACTGGTTAATTTCATCGAAATGATCGTCGAGTTTATCGATAACCAGGTCAAAGACACATTCCACGGTAAGAACAAGTTAATCGCACCTTTGTCGCTTACCATTTTTGTTTGGGTCTTCCTTATGAACTTGATGGACTTGATCCCCGTTGATTTGGTGCCTGAAGCGTTAATGCTTGCTGGCGTTGAATATCAGAAGATCGTTCCGTCGACAGATCCGAACATCACCATGGGCATGGCCATTGGTGTTTTCATTTTGATGCTTTTCTACTCGATCAAAGTGAAGGGCTTCGGCTTTGTTCGTGAACTGACCATGAATCCATTTAATCACCCAGCGTTTATTCCAGTGAATCTCTTTATGGAGGTTGTTGGTTTACTCGCGAAACCCTTCTCGCTTGGCCTTCGATTGTTCGGCAACATGTACGCAGGCGAGATGATCTTTATTCTTATTGCAGCACTCTTTGGTGCTGGCATTGTGTGGATGTTACCCGCCGCTCTGCTTCAGTTGGGTTGGGCTATATTCCACATTCTCGTGATTACGCTACAGGCGTTTATCTTCATGGTTCTTACCATCGTGTACCTCAGCATGGCGCACGAGGACCACTAATTTCTGACCTTCCATACTAAGACTCAATAGGAGACAACAATGGAAATGATCTACATCGCAGCTGCGATTATGATGGGCTTGGGCGGCATGGGTGCTGCTATCGGCGTAGGTATTTTGGGCGGCAAGCTCATCGAAGGTTCAGCGCGTCAGCCTGAACTTGCTTCACGTCTACAAGGTACTTTCTTCCTAGGCGCGGGCCTGGTTGATGCGATCCCTATTATTGGTGTTGGTATCGCTATGTACCTCATCTTTGTGGTTGCAGGCTAAAAAACCTTTTTTCCTCGCCGGCTTCGCCGGCGTGTGTGAAACCCACAGGAGAAAACTGTGAACATTAATCTGACCATCATCGGACAGATGATTGCCTTCCTAGTGTTCGTCGCGTTTTGTATGCGTTACGTCTGGCCACCTATTTTGGCTGCTATGGAAGAGCGACAGCAAAAAATCGCTGACGGCCTTGCCGCTGCAGATCGCGCTAGTCACGATCTTGAGTTGGCACAGAAAGAAGCGGTAGATCGCTTGTCCGAAGCCAAGAAAGAAGCGGCCGCTATTGTTGATGCTGCTAACAAGCGTGCAGCAACGGTTGTTGACGACGCGAAAGCCGCTGCTGTTGCAGAGGCTGACCGCGTTAAAGAGCTCGCTTCAGCTGAAGTCGAGCGAGAGAAGGCTCAAGCAAAAGAGCAGCTTTTGTCGCAGGTGAGTACGCTTGCGATTGCTGGTGCAGAAAAAGTGCTGGGCGCTGAGATTGACGCTGATAAGCACGCTGCACTTTTAGAGCAGCTAGTTAAGGAGCAGTAAACGTGATCGAGCCAACAACATTGGCAAGACCTTACGCTCGAGCTGCTTTTCAGTACGCCGTCGATAACGGTGCCGTTGATTCATGGCACGGCGCCTTGGAGACCCTGGCGGCCGTTGTGGCTGATTCAACAGTCGCTGAAGTCTTGGATGATCCTGCAAGTACTGCGACACAGCGTGCAGATACTGTGTCGGCAGTTTTGGGTGACGACATTCCCGCTGGTGTTGCTCAATTTGTGGCGGTGATGGCCGAAAATCACCGACTGATGTTAGCTGCGGAAGTGGCGGTACTTTTTGCGGAACTTAAATCCGCACTCGACGCTGCCGCTACCGTAACCGTCACGAGCGCATTTGATGTTCCAGGCGCAACGCTTGAGCAGTTGTCAGCAACTCTGACAACGAAGCTAGGAAAAACGGTCGATATGACTGTAGAAACAGATCCCTCTCTCATTGGGGGAGCCATTATTAGAGCTGGCGATATGGTTATCGATGGCTCAGTTCGTGGGCGCTTGCATAAGCTAGCGACCACGTTGAAATCTTGACAGAGGAACCGGTCATGCAACAACTGAACCCGTCAGAAATCAGTGACATCATCAAGCAGCGTATTTCGCAGCTGGATGTTGCGTCACAAGCGACAAACGAAGGCACTATCGTCTCGGTAACGGACGGTATCATCCGAATTCACGGCCTTACTGAAGTTCAGTACGGTGAGATGATTGAGTTCGAGGGCAATGTATTTGGTCTTGCACTCAACCTTGAACGCGACTCTGTGGGCGCGGTGGTTCTTGGTGACTACAAGCAGCTTGCTGAGGGTCAAACCTGCCGTTGTACAGGGCGAATTCTCGAAGTACCCGTTGGTCCTGAGCTTCAGGGCCGCGTTGTCGATGCGTTGGGTAACCCAATCGATGGCAAGGGTGCGATTGAAGCAACCATGACGGATGCGATCGAGAAAATTGCTCCCGGCGTTATCGCACGTCAGTCGGTTGATCAGCCAGTTCAGATTGGTTTGAAAGCCATTGACGCGATGGTCCCAATCGGTCGGGGTCAGCGTGAGTTGATCATTGGTGACCGCCAGGTTGGCAAAACAGCGATTGCAGTTGATGCAATCATCAACCAGAAAGGCACAGGCATTAAGTGTATTTATGTCGCGGTTGGACAGAAGGCTTCTTCGGTTGCTTCGGTTGTGCGAAAGCTCGAAGAGCACGGTGCAATGGACCACACTATCGTTGTAGCAGCTAACGCTTCCGACCCTGCTGCCATGCAGTTCCTTGCACCATTTGCGGGCTGTACGATGGGCGAGTATTACCGTGATCGCGGTGAGGATGCGCTCATTATTTATGACGATTTGTCAAAGCAAGCGGTTGCTTATCGACAGATTTCACTACTTTTGCGTCGTCCACCCGGCCGTGAAGCTTACCCTGGTGATGTTTTCTACTTGCACTCGCGTCTTCTTGAGCGTGCTGCTCGCGTAAACGCAGACTACGTAGAAGCGTTTACCAACGGCGAAGTCAAGGGACAAACAGGCTCATTGACAGCATTGCCTGTTATTGAAACGCAGGCTGGCGACGTTTCTGCGTTCGTACCGACAAACGTCATTTCGATTACTGACGGTCAGATCTTCCTTGAAGCAGATATGTTTAACGCGGGCATTCGCCCTGCGATGAACGCAGGTATTTCAGTATCTCGTGTAGGCGGTGCAGCGCAAACGAAGATCATCAAAAAGCTCTCTGGTGGTATTCGAACAGCATTGGCTCAGTACCGCGAGCTGGCGGCCTTCTCACAGTTTGCTTCTGATCTTGACGACGCAACCAAGGCGCAGCTTGAGCACGGTGAGCGCGTGACAGAACTCATGAAGCAGAAGCAGTATGCACCGCAGTCTGTTGCTGAAATGGGTGTGCTTTTGTACGCGGCGAACGAAGGTTACCTGAAGGCAGTAGAAGTCGAGAAGGTTGCTGATTTTGAAGCTGCATTGTTGTCTTACATGCACGCCGAGCATGGTGCGCTGATGCAGGAAATTGCTAATGACGGTAACTGGAATGACGACCGCGAAGCGGCGTTTAAATCTGGTTTAGATGCCTTCGTTTCAACTCAGACTTGGTAAGTAGCCATGGCAGCTGGTAAGGAAATTCGTACTAAGATCTCGAGTATTCAAAGTACTCAGAAGATCACGAGTGCGATGGAAATGGTCGCCGCAAGTAAAATGCGCCGCGCGCAGGACCGCATGGAAGTGGGCAAGCCTTACGCTCGCCGCATGCGTGCTGTCATCGGGCATATTGCGAACGCGTCAGCAGAGTATCGCCACGCTTACATGCAACAGCGTGATGTAAAACGCGTTGGCTATGTCGTTGTTTCCTCAGATCGGGGGCTTTGCGGTGGTTTGAACATCAATCTGTTCAAGCGTGCCTTGCAATCGATGAAAGAACACGCTGACGCAGGACACGATGTTGATTTGTGTTTGATCGGCGCAAAGGCTCAGGCTTTCTTTGGTTCTGTGGGTGGCAACGTCGTAGCCAGCGTTCGTGATATTGGTGAGGAGCCTACGGTCGAGCAGTTGATCGGTGCCGTTAAGCACATGCTTGATGCTTACGTGAACGGCACGATCGATAAGCTTTACCTAGTGTCCAACGATTTTGTTAACACCATGACGCAATCACCGACTGTTGATCAGTTACTGCCACTTGAAGCCAACGCACAAGAGCAGTATGCGCACCACTGGGATTACATTTACGAGCCAGATGCTCGCGAGTTGCTCGATGGGCTTTTGGCTCGTTACATCGAAGCGCTGGTCTATCAGGCGGTTGTTGAGAATGGTGCGTGTGAGCAAGCGGCGCGAATGATCGCTATGAAAAATGCCACCGATAACGCTGGCGAGCTCATCGACGAACTTCAGTTGGTATACAACAAGGCGCGTCAGGCAGCGATTACGCAAGAGCTATCGGAAATTGTAGGCGGCGCCGCCGCTATTGGATAAGCGCGCGAGCGCAAACTTAGATTTACTGCGGCGCGATCGTTCAGCGCTGCAAAATTGCACAGAGGACTCGAAAATGAGTAGTGGAAAGGTTGTACAGGTTATTGGCGCGGTTGTTGACGTTGAGTTTCCTCGCGACAGCGTACCTAAGGTATACGATGCTCTGACTATCACCGATAAAGGTTTAACGCTCGAAGTTCAGCAACAGCTGGGTGACGGTGTTGTTCGCGCGATTGCTATGGGTTCGTCGGAAGGCGTGAGCCGCGGTCTTTCAGTCGATAACACCGGTGCGCCTATTTCAGTTCCTGTTGGAACCGAGACACTTGGACGCATCATGGATGTGTTGGGTAACCCAATTGATGAGCGTGGCCCTATTGGTGAGAAGGAGCGCTCTTCTATCCACCGCGCAGCACCCACGTACGAAGAGCTCGCTGCTTCGGAAGAGTTGCTCGAAACAGGCATCAAGGTCATCGACCTCGTGTGCCCATTCGCTAAGGGCGGTAAGGTTGGCCTCTTCGGTGGTGCGGGTGTTGGTAAAACCGTAAACATGATGGAGCTCATTAACAACATCGCAACCGAGCACTCTGGCCTATCGGTTTTCGCAGGTGTTGGAGAGCGAACGCGTGAAGGAAACGACTTCTACTACGAGATGCAGGAATCAAAAGTCGTAAATATCGAAAACCTCGACGAGTCGAAGGTAGCGATGGTTTACGGTCAGATGAACGAGCC
>CAJXZI010000028.1 GCA_913063005.1 uncultured Halieaceae bacterium
TAAAGGCCGTCGCAACGTCATAAAGGTGCGCGCACAGTAGGTGTGGAAGGACCTGGTCCCGCACCTGGGTGAGGACATCCTCGGTCAGGAGCAGGGTCAGCGCTAAGCTCCGTTCCTGCGAGGCCCCCAGGATTAGGCCAGCGCTCAGGGCCTCCGGTGCTACCTGAGCGCGGGCAAACAGGCTCTGAATCCGGCTGTAGGCGTACTGAAGGTAGGGCGCCGTATTGCCGTCGAAACTGAGCATGGCGTACCAGGAAAAGACATATATCGCGACGCGCTCCCGCCTTTTCAATGAGTATTAACCGTAAATTTTTATCGTCAGCAGGAAATGGCGTTCCGTTTAAAAACATGTCGTCCGTCGCCGTGATAACGATTTCCAATCCATTGGCTTCAGTTTGACGCTGCTCGCCCTTCGCCTCCGGAAGGTTAACGACAAGCTCGCTCAAATCAGTGAAGCTCGTTGAGACCATGAAAAAAATGAGCAGTAAGAACACCACATCGATCAAGGGTGTCAGGTTCACCGCTAGAGGCTCTTTCCGCTGGCGTTTGAACTTCATTGTTAGTATTCCTGAGGTGCTCCGCTGTGTAAGGCATCCACCAGCTTTATCGCTTCGCGCTCAAGACTTACGACCAAGGACTCAACGAGCCCGGTGAAATAACGGTGCATTACCAGCGCTGGAATCGCCACGATAAGACCCGCTGCGGTGGTCAGTAAGGCCTCGGAAATTCCGCCAGCGAGTGCATTGGCATTTCCCGTTCCGACCGTCGTAATTTGAGTAAACACATCAATCATCCCAACGACTGTGCCCAGAAGACCCAATAACGGCGCAATTGCCGCAACAGTCCCCAAGGAATTCAAATATTTTTCAAGGTCGTGTACGACATGACTCGCAGCCTCGGAGATGCTTTCCTTCATGACATCCCTACCTTGCCCGCGGTTCGAGATCCCCGCCGCCAGAATCGCACCCAAGGGAGAACCGGCCCGAAGCTCATTAAGCTTTTTAGCGTTGAGTTCACCTTGCTTGAGGTCTCGCCACACAGTCGCTAGTAAGTGCGGCGGAGCAATCTTTTGGTGATCCAGTGCAATGAAGCGCTCGACGCAGATGCTGACGGCAACGATCGAACAACACACGATTAGCGGCATGACCCAGCCACCCGCAATTAGTAGATCTAACATGATTGATATCCCCAGTGCACACAAGCGAGTATACCCCGCTAAAAGGCCGAGCCAAGCGTTGCTTATTCAAAACAACCCGTGGTTTTTGAATCAGAGTTGCGCCCAATACGGTGAATACCCGGTCCGCATCCCATTTGCCGTCACCCCAACAGATGGTTCCAGTTTGAAGGTCACTGCACCGTCTCTAGCGGTGTCCCAGAGTACTGAGCCCGCTCTTTGGAAGCGGCTTACCACGGCACTGTGTGGATGATTAAAACGATTAGCGCGTTTTGTCGTGAACACCGTGTGCGTGGGGTCTAATTTATCGATGAAGCTCTGTGAGCTCGACGTCGCCGAGCCATGGTGCGCTGCAAACAAAATATCGACTCGATCTGGCAGCGATCCACTCGCGATTAACTCAAGTTCAGCGGCTACTGGGATATCTCCCGCCAGCAAGGTCCTCTGTTGGTGCGCCTCGACGAGTACTACACATGAGTCTGCATTAGTGCCGAGGAGTTTGTGTCCTGTGCCCATCAGGACCGAAATAGTGAGGTCGGGCGAGGGAGATAGCTCACGCCCGGCGCTGCAAGGTTCTCCGCCAAAGCCCCAGTGCGCCGCAATTTGGAAGTGTTCTCGAACAGCGCTCAGGCCACCTGAATGATCTAAGTCACCGTGACTCACGATCAGGAGATCGACCACGCTGATCCCGCGCGATTTTAACCAAGGAATTACCTCTCTCTCGGCAATCGAGGTGCCCGAACCTCCTACGCCACCGGTATCGTATACGAGGGTGTAATCGTCGCTAACAACCAGGACCATGGTCCCCTGCCCTACATCGACGGCAACCACCTCCGCCATAGCGCGCAGTTGGCTAGAACTACTCAAAGAAACTGGGAACAACAGAATGACCGCCAGGGTCGCTTTCTTGGGTAACACCCTCGCTGACAGAGTTGCCACAACGAGCAGCAGGCTTCCAACATGAATGTAGCCTGATGCCAAGTGTCCCAGCCCACTCCATGCCCCAGCGGTAATCAACAATGCGATCAACTCATCAACGAGGCTAGCGACAACGCTCAACAGCCACCCGCCGAGTTCAGAATTAGCCTCGCTCACCGCTAAACCGAGTAGTCCCATCGGTAAGACTGCGGCAGTGAAAATCGGGGTAATTGCGAGATTGCTCAGAAGCGCCGCATATGAGAATTGGTGAAAGAAAAAAACACTTAATATGGATGAGGCCAGCGTTAGCACAAAGGTCAATCGTATCCAGCCAAATAAGCGGCTACCCGACCCCTTCTCGGTTTCTACAATGATGACGCCCGTTAATAGAACACTGAGCCAAAAACCACTGGTGAGTGCCGACCACGGATTGAGGGTGATCAATACAGCCGCAGACGCAACGACAGATGACAAGGGACTGACACGCCAACAAAGAATTCGCATGCATCGTGTCATTCCCATCATCAAAAATGCCCTTTGTGCTGGTAGTGATGCGCCGGTAAGCAGTACATAACCCCATGACAGTAGAGAAACCACAGTCATGTTCACCCAGCCCGGCCCCCTATCATAAGGCGCCAGCAAGAAACGCCTTGGCAAACTGACAAGCCACTGAATCCACAAGGCGACGAGAGAGACGTGTACGCCGCTGACAACCAATACATGAACGATCCCAAACTCACGAAGGAATGACCAATCTTCAGGATGGAGTGCGTCTTGTCGGCCGATAAGTAAACCTTGCAAAAGGCGCTCTGCGCCCTGCTGTTCCGCATGTCTGTTTATCGACTGACTCAATCGGTAGCGAAGCGCAGAAAGCCATGAAGCCTCGTGTTCGATGGACGTTATTTCAATGACACTAGCGAGTGCTGACCTTGCACTCGCGAGCGTGTGAATATTTGTAGGTAATGTTCCGCGATTCCACAGCGACGCCGGAGGTCTGAGAC
This sequence comes from uncultured Halieaceae bacterium, assembly GCA_913063005.1. Taxonomy (GTDB): domain Bacteria; phylum Pseudomonadota; class Gammaproteobacteria; order Pseudomonadales; family Halieaceae; genus Luminiphilus. Next base: position 3,094 of record CAJXZI010000028.1, read on the forward strand.
GGAACTCGCCTTTAATCAAATCGCCAATCTTTAGGGCTGCAACTTCATTCTCGTAAGCGGCATAGGCCCGAACAGTCTTGCGCGAACCGCACTCAGTTGGCATTGACTGCCGGATAGCCAGATCGAACGATAAGTAGGGCGACTCTCCTACACCTTCGTGGCTCTCGGGAAACGACTCGATAATACCGGTTGCGCCTATAACGGTATCGAAACAATTACCGGGCATTTGAGAGACTTCGTAGTGAACGTAATGCCCAGCGCTCACGAGAAGCCCCATGAATACCGCCATCGTTAACCTCGATAGCGGCACAAGGAGAACCACCGCGGCTACAATGCCCCCAAGGATTCCAAAGGCTGCTGACGAGGGCAGTGCTAAGGCGACGATACAAAGGAGGCAATAGACCAGAAGAGCATCGTTCTCTCGAGCAAATATTCGCAATTTTAGCGTCTCGCAACTAGCGGTTCAGCTGTCGCCCTATCATAATTGTGCCGTACGAAGAGTGTTCCCAGTCGCTAGCCACGAAGCCAAAACACTGGTTTTTCTGGGAGTTCATTGCTCTAAAAAGCTATGAAATAACCACTAATTGAGTGAGGGTCATGCCAAAACGCTCGTTACGAAAGTATTTACCCAGTCCGGCGCGTTTAATGCGTGTCAGTGGGTTTAAGCGCTTTGGCAATTTGCTAGACCGTCGCGAGTTGTGGCACATCAGTCGCACCTCGATCGCACGAGCAACCGCTATTGGGTTGTTCTGTTCGATGATCCCCCTCCCCGGTCAAATGTTCATCGCCGTATTTCTGGCTATCAGATTCAGCGCTAACGTGCCGCTGTCTTTTATGCTGATCTTTGTTACTAACCCGATCACCATGCCTGTCATTTATCTCGGCGCTTATCTTTTCGGTAGCGCCCTGTTGGGCGCACCCATATTGGATGTCACCGCAGTGGATTGGCTTAACCCATTGAGCGCTGAATTCTTGGGAATTTTTCCCGCTTTTATTCTCGGCTGTGCCGTTATGGGTCTAATCGCCGCCTTCCTCGGCTACTTTATTGCGGATGGGCTATGGCGATTGCGGATTAGTCAGCGCTTGACCGAGCGAGCACGCAATCGTCTTGCACGCAGGCGAGCAACAAAACGTTAGCGAATCTCCCGCAGTGACTTGCTTATAGACGCCCTTGACGACGCAATGGCCGGTACCGTACACGCAACCAGCGATAATAGAAATGCGGCGACGGACACCGCTATAAAATCCGACCACCTTAGATCAACAGGCACATAAGCTAACGGATAGACACTGGTATCGAGGAGCGGCTGACCGCTGATTGCCTCAATAATGGATACCAAAACCGGAATAGCAAATGTGAGACAGGCCCCCAGTACGGCCCCCAAAATCGCACCGCCAGCACCGATAACAGTCCCTTGAACAGTGAAGATGGTGAGTATGTCAGAGGGTGACGCCCCCATGGCGCGCAACATGGCGGAACTCGGGCGACGATCCGAGGTGACCAGCACGAGGGATGTGACAATATTAAAAACGGCAACGACCAAGAGTGCGAACAACATCAAGCCAACAATTTGGCGCGATAGCTGAATGGCTTGATACAAATTGCCGAGTGATCGAGTCCAGTCGGAAACCCAATACTGAGGGCCTAACTGTTTGCGGAGTCCATGGGCTAAGCGGGGTGCCTGCAAGGGATCCGCGACCGTAACGGCCCAGGATGGGTTCTGCTTAACAGTGTCGTCAACCGAGGATGCGATGGCAGTCATCGCAAATACACTGTCAATTTCAGTGCCCGAATCTAAAATCGCAGCTAATCTCATGGTGGCAGGTAAAAACCTTCGATCGCCACCGTCCTCACTGGCTAGTGCGACCAGTGCTTGTCCTACTGTGACATTGAGAGCCTCCGCCAGGTTTTTCCCGAGGACGATCTCTCCCGGTGATAACGCATCCAGCTTCGGCGTTGCATAAGGACGCAAGACGTCGAGAACGGAAGATTCGGCGTAAATTAAGCGCCCAACCCGAGATCCCGAATTGGCGTAAAAAAGCACGTTCGCCTCGCTGAAACGGTGACTCCGAGTAACCTCGGCCACGGTGTTCACCGCGGAAGCGATATCGCCATTTTGATCGTCGGAAAGATAACTACGAATCGTGATATGCGGTACCAAATTGAGAATGCGAAGCCGCATTTCGCGCTCGAAACCGTTCATAACAGAGATTGAGGCCAGCAAAAATGCGACCGCTATAACCATACCCGCAATCGACAACTTCGATAGGAACGAGGATAGCCCCCCACCTCCACCCAAAGACTGCCGAAGCGCCATCTCAAAATGAATGGAGCGCGGTCGCCATAGACGCATCACTCGAGACACAGTTTCCCTGCTTCAAGCCGATACTGCTTGTCCATCTGCGCTGCTATCTTTGGGTCGTGCGTCACGACCACAAAAGCGGTGTCCTCAAATGTTAGACCGTGCATTAATTCAAGCACCTGCGCCGCGGTTGCTGGATCGAGATTACCCGTGGGCTCATCCATCAGCACGCACGCTGGGCGGTTAATAAGTGCGCGAGCAATCGCAACGCGCTGACGTTCACCGCCCGACAGCTGACCCGGGCGATGATTCATTCGATCCGCCAGACCCAGCTCTGACAACATAGCCTTTGCGGTTTCGAGCGCGTTAGTCTTCGAAACACCGCCAATCCTCGCAGGCATAGCAACGGCTTCTAAGGCGCTGAATTCAGGCATGAGATGGTGGAACTGAAACACAAACCCTAGGTGACGGTTACGCCACTGGCTACGCTCGCTTTCACTGAGGGTAAACAGATCCGTATCGCCAACCTGGACGCTGCCAGCTGTAGGCTGCTCTAGCCCACCCAATATGTTCAGCAAGGTTGACTTACCGGCGCCCGACCCTCCAACGATAGCCACCTTTTCTCCCGCTAGAAACTCAAGGGATAGATCGTCCAGTACCTTAACCGCAACGTCCCCCGAGCCGAAGACCTTGCTTACCTGCGTTGCCCGCAGACAACCGGTCATGCCTGCAACCCCTCGAGGGCCCTAACCGGTGAAACGCGGCTGGCTCTGAATGCCGGATACGTGGCAGCAGCAATACTGAGCAAAACAGCCCCCGAAATGATGATAAAGACATCTGTCATCATAATTTTGGTCGGTAATCCGCCAATGTAATAGACCTCTGGATCAAACAAAGACCAGCCAAAGAGTGTCTCAATACTACTCATAACCCCCTCAAGGTTCATCGCGATCCCAAGGCCTAGAACGGTTCCGACCACAACCCCCAAAATTGCAAGCATCAACCCGTGGAGTAAAAAGCTGATCATCACTCTTCTCGGTGTTAAGCCCATCACTCGGAGCGCCACTATATCTGACCGTTTCTCTGACACAGACATTGTCAAAGAGGAAACAACGCTGAACGCCGCGACCGCGATTAATGCAGACAAAAGGATACTTACCAAGATTTTCTCCATTCTGATCGCGGCAAATAGCGATTGATGGGTATCAGCCCATGTCGTCACTTGAGAAGGCTCGGAAAATTGCGCGATTAAACTTGCAGCAACAATGCCTGCAGTGTTCGGGTCAGCAAGCCTAATTTGTACACCGTCGGGTAGCCTCGCTCGAGCCAATTTCTGCAGGGTCTCGTAAGAGGTCCAAGCGAGGGTGCTATCCGGTGACGCGCCCACTGAAACGACCGCAAGGACTTTAAGACGGCGGTAACGAGGCACTGCCCCCAAGGGGGTTACCGAGAGCTCAGGAAGCACCACATCAACTGGATCACCAACGCCAACACCAAGCTGCTGTGCGAGCGAGTCCCCTAACGCCACGCCATAACGTTCTGTAAACAATGCCGCCAAGTCACCATCAACCACGGTCACGTTAGCACCACTGCTTTGATCTGCCTCATAGCCACTGAGCTCAGCGCCGGCGGAAACGAATAGGGATCTGAGCATCACTTGCCGCCGAAGGAAAGGCGACGCCCTAGCGCCAGCCCAATCCGCCTGCAACCTCTTGGAGAGCGCACGACTCTCAACCAACGAGCCGGTGGACATGATGGAAACGTGGGGCACCGCGTTAAGCAATCTGCCTGTTAATTCGCCAGCCAGTCCGTTCATTACCGAGAGAACAACAATTAGGCTCGCTACACCGACAGCCATGCCCGTGGCCGACAAGACCGCTACCCAGCGCGTAAATGATCTCTGCGCTTTGCTAAAGCTGAGCCTCCGAGCAATGTCTAACTCAACTGGCAAGGGCCTTACTTCTCAGCAGGATCGAAAACCACGGCACCTTCCCTAGCAACCGTCTCAGCGCCCGCATCCGCTGCAGAAGCGCTCATCGAATCTGCCATAGAGCGAGTCTCTGTTTCACATCGTTGCGGATCACCACCACAGATTTCACAGGACTGATCTATCCCAAGCGCGCCGATGCCGCCGCATGACCCCTTAATAGGCTCTCTTCCGGCCATGACACCGACAGCCATCGCCGCAAGAATAACGGCAAACACAATAAAGCTAATCAGAAAAATCATTGGGTATCACCCTCTCCTCTGGAAGTCGTTAACCATTTCGACATGAGCGCATTACTTGAGCTTACCAGTTGCGATCCGTCCCGCGAAATCAGAAGAACACCAAGATCATAAACATCGGCCAATCGTAAGGCCTCTTTTGTACCGACGACCATCAGTGCAGTCGCCCAAGCGTCGGCAATCATGGTTGATGGGTGAACAACGGTTACTGAAACCAAGTCGTGCTCGATCGGCTGGGACGTCCGCGGATCGATAAGATGTGAGTAGCGAACACCATCCTGAACAAAAAAGTTACGATAATCACCGGACGTTGCGACGCCGACATCAGTGACTGATATCGCAGTGTAAACACCGCCAGCAGCACCGGGTATGGGGTTTTCAACCGCCAACCTCCAAAGATCACCGCGGGGACTGACGCCCCGTGTTTGAATCTCTCCGCCAACTTCTAGCATGAAGTTACTGACGCCGAGCTCGATGAGTTCGTCAGAGGCGAGATCTACGGCATAACCCTTTGCAATAGAAGAAAAGTCGAGCTCTGAATTAGGGTGTTTTTTGACGAAGGCCCGTGTGGATAAGTCCCACGCAAACTCCTCTAGACCGACAACCGACGCTAGAGCATCAACAGCCTCTTGCGATGGCATATCAGTAACGCCCTGCGGACCGAATCCCCATAAATTGACAAGCGGCGACACCGACGGGTCATAAGCACCGTCTGTCGCAGTGTGAATATCAAATGCTGTGTTGAAGACCAGTGCGAAATCCCAATCGACTTCGAACACCACCATAGCATCGAGTGCGTTCAATTGACTGATGGTCGAATCGGGTCGGTAGTGATTCATACTGTCATCTACTACCGCGAAGGCATCAACCACAGCCCGTCTAATCTGCTCGCTCGAGACATTCTCGGGAGCGTCGTAGTAGGTGAGATTCCATGTTGTACCGAATATACCGCCAGATAACTTCTCGGCTTCAACGGACTCGCCGCAACCGACGACAAAAAGCAAAAAGGCCAGCGCTATGGCTGGCCTTCTCATTGACACTCGCATGGCCTTAACCACCGAAGTCATCCAAGAAAATATTCTCACGTTCGACACCGAGGTCGAGCAACATATCAATACAGGCCTTGTTCATCATGGGTGGTCCACACATGTAGAACTCACAATCCTCAGGCGCGGGATGATCCTTGAGGTATTGCTCGTAAAGGACGTTGTGAATAAAGCCTGTTAAGCCATCCCAGTTATCCTCAGGCTGCGGATCAGAAAGCGCAACGTGCCAATCAAAGTTGTCATTCTCAGCAGCAAGGGTGTCGTAGTCCTCGACATAGAACATCTCGCGTAGTGAACGCGCACCATACCAAAAGCTGATCTTGCGATCGGTCTTGATTCGACGAAGCTGATCGAAAATGTGCGAGCGCATAGGCGCCATGCCCGCACCACCACCGATGAACACCATTTCCGCATCGGTCTCTTTGGCAAAGAACTCACCAAACGGACCGTAAACGTTTACCTTGTCACCAGCCTTGAGGTTGAAGACCCAGCTCGACATGATGCCTGGTGGCAGGCCTTCCGTGCGCGGTGGAGGCGTAGCGACTCGGATATTGAACTTAACCACCCCCTTTTCTTCAGGGTAATTCGCCATCGAGTAGGCGCGAATTGTGGTGTCAGGACATGAAGACTCAAGCTTGAAGAAACCGAAGTGCTCCCAGTCACCGCGGTACTCCTCGCCAATGTCGAAGTCTGAGAATTTCACCGCGTGAGGTGGGCACTCAAGCTGCACATAACCGCCAGCTCGGAAGTCGACACTCTCGCCCTCGGGTAATTTGAGTACGAGTTCTTTGATGAAGGTGGCTACGTTGTCGTTTGACTCAACGGTACACTCCCACTGCTTAACCCCAAAAACCTCTTCCGGTATCTCGATCTTCATGTCTTGCTTGACCGGAGTCTGACACGACAAGCGCCAGCCTTCATTGGCTTCTCGACGCGTAAAGTGAGTCGCCTCAGTGGGCAACAACGAACCGCCGCCCTCCTCTACAACGCACTTGCACTGAGCGCAGGTACCGCCTCCACCACAGGCACTGGCAAGAAACAGGTCAGCGTCCGCAAGCGTTTGCAGAAGCTTACCGCCTGCAGGGACTTGAATTGTCTTCTCACCATTAATCTCGATATTGATATTGCCACTCGCAACCAATTTGCTGCGTGCTGCAAGAATGACCATTACCAAGGCGACAACAACGGCAGTGAACATGCCAACGCCAAAGAAAATAGTTGTAAACACTTATCTCTCCTAACGCTTCTTACAGCGAATTAGATATCGATGCCGCCGAATGACATAAAGCCCAACGACATCAGTCCCACAGTGATAAAGGTTATGCCCAGCCCCTGCAACCCATCGGGCACATCGCTGTACTTAAGCTTTTCTCGGATACCAGCCAAGGCGACGATCGCTAAGGCCCAGCCTACGCCGGAACCGAAACCAAATACCACGCTCTCACCGAAATCATAGCTACGCTCAACCATGAACAATGAAGCACCCAGGATCGCGCAGTTCACGGTAATCAGCGGAAGGAATACGCCCAACGCCGCATACAGTGCCGGCACATACTTATCCAAGAACATTTCTAGGATCTGTACCAGTGCCGCAATAACGCCGATGTAAGACAGCAAACCCAAAAAGCTCAGGTCCAGATCGGGATAGCCCGCCCATGCGAGTGCGCCGTCGGCAAGCAAGTTCTGATAGATCAAGTTATTAACAGGAACGGTGATCGTGAGCACCACGACAACCGCAACACCCAAACCAAAGGCCGCGGAAATTTTCTTTGAAACCGCTAAAAATGTGCACATGCCCAGAAAGAAGGCGAGCGCCATGTTTTCGATAAAGACAGCTCGAACAAAAAGACTCAGATAATGTTCCATTACGCAGCCTCCTCGGTCGCAGTATGCTTGGCAATCTTGAATTCAGGCTCTTCGACTTGGTCGGTCTGAACTGCGCGAATCGCCCAAATTAGGAAACCGATTAAGAAGAACGCACTGGGTGGAAGCAGTAACAGTCCATTGGGGTTGTACCAACCACCTTCGGTGACCAACGGAAGAATCTCGACACCGAACAGCTTACCTGCGCCAAATAGCTCTCGGACAAAGCCAACGACCAACAGAACAAACGAGTAACCAAGACCGTTACCCAAACCGTCTAGAAAGCTGGGTAGTGGCGGGTTCTTCATAGCAAAGGCTTCTGCGCGTCCCATAACAATACAGTTCGTAATGATCAAACCCACAAAAACCGAAAGTTGCTTAGAAATATCGTAGGCAACCGCCTTTAAAATTTGATCCACGACAATCACCAGCGAGGCAATGATCGTCATCTGAACGATGATGCGAATACTCGAGGGGATGAAATTACGAATCATCGAGATAAAAAACGATGAGCAGGCGGTGACGGCAGTCAATGCGATTGACATTACGAGGCTGACCTCGAGCGACGAGGTTACCGCCAACGCTGAGCAGATACCAAGGATCTGCAGAGCAATCGGATTGTTCTGGATGATGGGCGAAAAAAGTGTCTCGCGAATATTCATCACGCGTTACCTCCACGGATATTACCTAGCAACGGTGCAAAACCATCGTCACCGAGCCAGTACTGAACAAGATTGTGTACGCCCTTGGTTGTTAGCGTAGCGCCTGATAGCCCGTCTACCTGCCAGCTAGCGTCGCTAGAGGCTGGATTGACAGCGCCTTTGAGTACGCTGATGGCAACTTCACCGTCCTTGTACGCCAGTTTACCTGGCCATTTAGCTTTCCAATTGGGGTTGTCGACCTCGCCTCCCAATCCCGGTGTTTCGCCGTGCTCGTAGAATCCAAGACCGACAATCGTATTGGCATCTGACTCAAGCGCGACGAAGCCGTACAGCGTGGACCAAAGACCGTAACCGTGGATTGGTAAAATAATGCGGTCTAGGGCACCCGATTCGTCATTCACAAGATAAACCGTCGCGCGGTTTTCTCGTCGCAGGATCTTTGCAGGGTCCTCGTCGCCCGATAGCGCTTTGGAACTCGCCGGATCCTTGGCAGCCTTGCGCTGATCAAAGGTTGACGGGTCAACCTCATCCAAAAACACGCCTGTATCAAGATCTACAATGCGGGTCTGGATACTTGCGAACTGCTCTTCAACGCTGAGTTCAGGGTTGTAGAGTCCGCCCGCCATAAGGATATTGCGTTTCAAATCACGCGCTTTGTTCGCCGCTTGCTGGGGCTTCAAGGCAACTGCCGCTGTAGATACAACCACAGAACAGACAATGCAGAGCCCTAGCGCGACCGTGAGTACGCGAGAAAGCGTTTCGTTCTTAGCTGACACGAGCAAGTCTCCTCTTAATATTTGCCTGCACCACAAAATTGTCGAACAACGGAGCAAACAGGTTTGCAAACAAAATGGCGAGCATCATGCCCTCTGGGAAGGCTGGGTTAACCACGCGAATCAGCACACACATAACCCCGATGAGTGCGCCGTAGGCCCATCGACCGCCGTTGGTCATTGCCGCAGACACAGGGTCCGTCGCCATAAAGAAAGCGCCAAAGGCGAAACTTCCTACGACCATATGCCAATACCAAGGCATCGCGAACATGGGGTTGCTATCGGACCCAATGGCGTTAAGCAGCAGAGAGAAGCCAATCATACCCGCGAAGCAGCCAGCCACCACGCGCCACGACGCGATCCCCATCAACAAGAGAACGCCGCCGCCGATCATGATTGCCAGCGTTGAGGTCTCTCCAATCGAACCGGGCATAGCACCCAAAAACGCTTCTGACCACGTGTAGGCTGAAGTAAGGCCTGCCATGCCGTCGTTTGCAACAACGCTGAGGGCTGTGGCACCTGAGTAACCATCTACGGCTGTCCACACGGTGTCGCCAGAGAGCTGGGCGGGGTATGCGAAGTAAAGGAAAGCACGCCCGGTAAGCGCTGGGTTTAGGAAGTTTTTCCCTGTTCCACCGAACACTTCCTTGGCAACGACAATACCGAAAGTAATACCCATCGCAGCCTGCCAAAGAGGCAGATCGGGCGGCAGCGTGAGTGTGAACAGGATCGATGTAACAAAAAAGCCCTCGTTAATCTCATGGCCACGCTTCATAGCAAACAGCACTTCCCAGAAACCACCTACCGCAAATGTGATCGCGTAGAGTGGCAGGAAGTGGACCGCACCATAAAGGAAGTTATCCCAAAGACTATTCGGGTCGAAACCGCCTAGGCTGGCGACAATCGCGCCGCGCCATCCATCTAAAGCATAACCGCCGGCTGCGATGACTTCATTGGCGTGGTATCCAATGTTGTACATCCCGTAAAACATCGCGGGAAACGTGCAAAACCACACCGTGATCATAATGCGCTTGAGGTCAATCCCATCGCGAACGTGCGCTGATGCTTTCGTTACGCTGGAGGGGCTGTAGAAAATGGTATCCACCGCCTCAAACAGCGCATACCAGGACTCGTATTTACCGCCCGGTTTAAAATGAGGCTCAAGATTGTCTAACGTACTGCGTAATCCCACGACTTACCCCTCTTTCTCAATGCGCGCCAGGTTGTCTCGCAAAACCGGACCGTATTCATATTTCCCTGGGCACACGTAGGTGCACAGCGCCAAATCCTCCTCGTCGAGCTCTAAGCAGCCCAGAGCCTGCGCAGTCTCCGTATCGCCCACCAGCAGTGCTCGAAGCAACTGCGTAGGTAATACGTCGAGCGGCATGACACGCTCGTAGGCACCTACCGGCACCATGGCTCGCTCGGAACCGTTGGTGGTTGTTGTCATAGCAAGTGGCTTCTTACCGAAGAGGCTCGATAGATAGATTCCCATCGCAGAGTGCTTTTTCGTACCTGGCGCCAGCCAGCCCATGAAGACGCGATCGCGCCCTTCCGATAGGACAGAGATCTGGTTGTCAAAACGCCCCAGATAGGCTGAGTGCGCCTGCACTCCTCTCCCACCAAGGACCGACCCACTGATCAGGCGATTCTCGCCAGCAGCCTGGTTGCCCGCCGTCACCGCTTCCATGTCGGCTCCGCGCGCGGTACGGATAATTTCGGGCGTAGACACAGCCGGTCCAGACACTGAAACCACACGGGATGTATCGATCTCGCCACGCAAGAAAAGATTACCAATAGCAATCACGTCTTGATAGTTGATCGTCCACGCGAGCTTGGTGAGCGAGGCGCCCTGAAGGAAATGAACATGTGTACCCGGAAGACCTGCAGGATGCGGACCTGAGAACTCAGCCACTTGAACGCGGTCATGGGTGGCTATCGGCGCCTGACTGCCCGCGGCAACACAAACGTGGACCGGACAATCCACCAAGGCGGCAAGCACTTCCTGGCCGGCTACGAAAGACTCCGCCTGTTCGGCAATCACCCATTCAGGATTCACCGCGTGCGGACGCGTATCCATCGCAGTCACAAACACACCAGCGGGTGTTGTTGCGGGATCCGCTACTTTATTGAATGGACGTACTCTCAAGGCGGTCCACTCGCCTGACGCGAGCAACCGAGCCTTGATATCCTCTGCGGATAACGAGCCGATGTCCTCCCTGGCGACTGCATCCCAACGTATAGCATCGGCAGACTCATCCACTTCAATCACGATTGACTGGAATACGCGCCGCGCTCCTCGATTAATTGCTGAGACGCGACCCGAGGCAGGAGCCGTGTACACGACCCCTTCACATTTCTTGTCAGTAAAAAGCGCTTGACCTTTGGCGACGGTGTCACCCTCGGCCACAGCCATGGTTGGTTTCATTCCAATGTAGTCGGCTCCAACAAGCGCTACATTACGTGGCGAGAACTCTCGAGCAAGCGATTGCTCTGGAGCCCCTGCCAATGGGATATTGAGTCCCCGGCGAATTTTTATCATGCCCTTCCCTATCATCGTTCGCATAACGCGCGCACGCGCTTCCGCTAGCTGTCGTGTAGTCAGCTTGCACCGAAGCGGATCAGACGATGTCTGATGTGAGCGTGGCCACTCCCCCCAGTGAAGTGAACTACAGGTTTGCCGGC
>CAJXZI010000029.1 GCA_913063005.1 uncultured Halieaceae bacterium
AGGATACAGATACCCCCCTGAGACTCTTCAGTTCCCGTGACAAAGCCTGCGCCAACGGCTCGTCACTTGCGCTCAATCGCTCTAATAAGGCGTCGGCAACATCGGGCGCGGGCACCAATTGCTTGCGCAGGCTCTTGGGCAGCCCTTTGATCATTGCAATCAGCTTCTCCCGCAGAAGACCAGGCACAAGCCATTCAAAACGATACCTAGGCGCACGGTTCATGAGCGCTCTAGGAATCGTCACTGTTACACCGTCGCGGTTACCACCCGGCTCAAATTGGTAGCTGAGCTCAAAACTGACTTCACCAACCTTGAGCGCTTTCGGAAATTGATCTTCAACCTCACTTCCTGGGTCGCGCGTTAGCACCTGCTCTCGTCGCATCTTGAGACTTTGCTGCGCAGTTTCATCACGACGCAGCCACTTATCGAGTGCAACACCGCTGGCACAATCAGAGGGCATACGCTCGTCGTAAAAACGAAACATCGACTCCTCGTCGACGAGAAGATCGCGACGACGTGTTCGTGACTCAAGCTCCATCACGTCATTAACGAGCTTCAGATTGTGCTTCAAAAACTCAGGGTGCTGACGGAAGTTGCCGGACACGAGTCCATCGCGAATCATGATCTCCCGCGATGTTTTTTGATCGATACCGGCGAAATGAACGCGCTGACCATCGCTGATGGTTAAGCCAAATAACGAGACGCGCTCCTTAGCCATCACGCGTCCGGATCGCGCATTCCACGACGGCTCGTAATGATGGCGCTTCAAAAGCTCTGGATTCGTTTCAAGTAACCAGCCCGGCTCTATTGCCGCACACTGGCGCAAGAAAACCTGTGAGGTCTCCACCAACTCCGCAGCAACCAGCCATTTAGGGGGCTTTTTATATTGGCCCGAGGCGGGGAATACTTGCGCTTTTCGATTACGCGCCGCGTTAAATTTTCGTCCCTCGTCCTGCTGCGCGATGTTGCCCAATAACCCCGTCAACAACGCACGATGAATTGCCTCGTACTTATCATCGGCGGCGTGTGCAGGCGTGACGCGAAACTTCATTTGTCGGCACGACAAGACCAGTTGGTGGTGGACCTCGCGCCACTCCCGGATGCGGAGATAAGATAAAAACTCACGTTCACAGAGCTTTCGAAGCTGGTTCTGACTCAACGCTTGCCGCTGCTCTTCAACGTACTGCCAGAGGTTCACCCAGGCCACGAAGTCAGATTTGGCGTTATTGAACCTTGCATGCTGCTGATCGGCTTGAGCGCGTTTTTCCTGTGGACGTTCACGCGGATCCTGAACCGACAATGCGCTCACAATGACAAGTGCCTCATTGAGACAATCCCGGCTAGCCGCATCCAGAAGAATTCGGCTGAGCTTCGGATCGACCGGCAGCTTGGCCATTGCCCTACCAAGGTGTGTGAGCTTGCCACTGGCGTCGACAGCACCCAATTCAGACAGCAGCCGAAAGCCATCGCGGACCATTTTTGATTCGGGCGCATCGACAAACGGGAACTGTCTAACGTCGCCGAGACCCAACTCGAGCATGCGCAGGATGACCGAGGCAAGATTCGTTCGCAGAATTTCCGCATCCGTAAACTCAGGACGCGAGAGAAAGTCTTGCTCAGAGTAAAGCCGGAAGCACACACCCTCAGCAACCCGGCCACAGCGGCCTTTGCGCTGGTTAGCACTCGCTTGAGAGATGGGCTCTATCGGCAGGCGCTGAAGCCCAGAGCGATGGCTGTAACGGCTGATTCGTGCATCGCCCGGGTCGATAACGTAGCGTATTCCCGGGACAGTTAACGATGTTTCAGCGACGTTGGTGGCGAGCACAACACGCATACCCGAACCAGAGCGGTTAAAAACACGATTTTGCTCGGCGTTGCTAAGGCGCGCATAGAGCGGCAGTACCTGAATCCTGTCGCGACCACGCAGCGCTTTGGCAAGATCGCGGATTTGTCGTTCGCCAGGGCAGAACACCAGGACATCACCCCGTGGACCGTATTTCTGCGCCTCGATTTCGTCAATTAGCTCTGCTACCTGCCTCTGAACACCGCGGTCTCGATCTTCAACCGTATCGAGGTAATGAACCTCAACAGGATAGGTTCGCCCCGAGACTTCGATAATCGGCGCATCATTAAAATGTTTACTGAAGCGTTCAACATCGATTGTCGCCGAGGTGATGATGACTTTGAGATCAGGGCGTTTAGGCAGAAGGCGTTTTAAGTATCCCAAGATAAAATCAATGTTGAGGCTTCGCTCGTGGGCCTCATCGATGATTAAAGTGTCGTAAGCCTTGAGTTGACGGTCTCGCGTAAGCTCCGTTAACAAAATCCCGTCGGTCATCACCTTGACAGCTGTTTGCTCGGAGACCTGATCGTTGAAACGCACCTGGTAGCCAACGAGTCCGCCAACATCGGTTCGCAATTCTTCCGCAATGCGGCTCGAGACAGCGCGTGCAGCGATCCGCCGTGGCTGGGTGTGGCCAATGCGTTTCTCTCGACCTCGTCCCAGCTCCAAACACATCTTAGGAAGCTGCGTGGTCTTACCCGATCCCGTCTCGCCAGCGATCACAACGACCTGATGCGCAGCAATCGCGCGCATAATTTCCTCTTTGCGCGCGACTACCGGTAATTGCTCGGGATAAGAAATAGACTGAGGAACTAGCCGCTCGACAGGGCGTTCATCGCTTTTACTCACTCGTTCCTCAACTCACCTACGACGTTTTTATCTACCTAGCCGCGAGCTGCCTCATCGCGAAGCTCACGTCTGAGAATCTTACCGACATTGGTTTTGGGTAGATCATCTTTGAAGACAATGGATTTTGGCACTTTGTAGGCAGTCACTTGCTCGCGCATGTAGGTAATAACGGCCTCTTCTGTCAAATCAGGGTCAGACTTCACAACGTACATGCGAATTCCCTCACCCGTCGCCTCCGAGGCAAAACCAACCGCTGCGCACTCAAGAACACCGGGATGCTTTGCGCAGACGTCTTCTAACTCGTTGGGATAAACGTTGAAACCAGAGACGATAATCATATCCTTAATACGATCAACGATCTTTACGTAGCCGTCAGGCTGTATGACCGCAACATCGCCGGTAGCAAACCAACCCTCATCATCCAGCACCTCAGCCGTCGCCTCCGGGCGTTGCCAGTAGCCCTGCATTACCTGTGGTCCTTTGATGCAAAGCTCACCTGCCTCGTCAAAGCCAAGCACGTCGCCCGACTCGCTTACAGTTTTCACGTAAGTCTGAGGGACTGGAATGCCAATGGTGCCCAACTGCCGGCCATTTCCGGGGTTACTCGTTGCGGTGGGCGACGTCTCAGTCAGGCCGTAGCCTTCATAAACATTGCAACCCGTGACCTCAGCCCATCGCTCCGCTGCCGCCTGCGTTAACGCCATACCACCAGACATTGTGAGTTGCAGATTTTTGAAGGCAATATTCTGGAATCGCTCGTCGTTACATAGCGCCACGAATAGGGTGTTCAACCCACAAAAGACCGTTGGCTGATACCGCTCGAAAGCATCAACGACCGAGGGTAAATCTCGCGGGTTCGGAACGAACAAGGTGTGTGCTCCTTTTCGCAAAGAATACATCGATACCGTAAACGCGTAGATGTGATAGACGGGTAAAGGTTGCATAAATACCGCGCCCTCAGCCTCGATACCGAAGGTCTCGAAGAAACCGTCGAGCTGCATCACGTTGGCCACGATATTGCCATGAGACAGCATGGCACCCTTGGCAACACCTGTCGTACCACCTGTGTACTGCAACATAGCAAGGTCGGAGAGATTGACATCAACAGGTGAAAATGGACGTTTCGCGCCCCTTTTTAGCACCGTGTTAAATTTTATAACGTTGGGCAAGGTAACCTTCGGCACCATCTTTTTAACGTGCTTAACAACGGCGTTAACCAGCCATCGCTTGGGCGCCGGATGCAAATCAGCAATTTCGGTGAGAATGATTTTCTCGATGCCGGTTTTTGCAACGACTTTTGAAGCGGTTTCAGCAACATTTGCTTGGACGACGAGAAGACGCGCACCCGAATCGTTCAGCTGGTGCTCTAACTCGCGCTCTGTGTACAGCGGGTTGGTGTTTACCACCACCATACCCGCACGCAGGGTTCCCAGACAGGCAACCAGGTACTGCATGAGATTAGGCATCTGAATGGCAACACGGTCACCTTTTGATAACCCGGAATCACTTTGCAACCAACTCGCGAAGTTAGCCGACAACGTATCGAGTTCACGATACGAGATGCTGTGACCTACGCTCGAGCACGCGGGCAGGTCGGGAAAACGCTGCATGGCGTCCTCAAAAAGAGCGACTATTGACGGATAGGCCGTAACATCAACATCCCATTCGATGTTGAGATCTTGATATCGAGCGGCAATGGCGGCGCTTACATCTGCTTGCATTCGGTTAACCCCATTATTTTGGTTATGGTATTTTTAGGAAAAGTTTTGTTGCCCCGGCGCGAGGATCCCCCCATGGAAATCACCAATGTAACGTTTGATGAACTCGCGATCGGAGATGGTATCGAAGTTAGTCGCTTAGTCACAGCGCGAGACGTCGAACTCTTTGCTGTGGTGTCTGGTGATCATAATCCACTGCACTTGGACCCCGACTACGGGGCAACCACACAGTTTGGCGAGTGTATCGGTCACGGCATGTTGATCGGCGCATTTGTGAGCGCCATGATCGGTATGGAGTTTATGGGGCCTGGTACCGTCTACCTTGGACAAAACCTTGAATTCCGATCCCCCATTTTTCTAGGCGACACACTCACGCTTGCGCTTACAGTCACAGAAAAACATCACCGCAAGCCTTGGGTGACCATGGCTCTCAAGGTAACAAATCAGGACGGTAAAGAAGTGTCACGCGGTGAATCGAGAGTGATTGCGCCGACGGAGAAACAAACGCTGAAAGTGGTGCCACCACCCCCTGTGGAATTACTCGATCACGACTCGCCGCGCTTAGACGGCGCGATGAACTGATCAGCGTCCATATACATCAGGCCCATTAGAATAAGAGGCTCGCTCATAGAGGGGGTCATAGTACACATCAGCACATTGATATCGTCGCCATGAACCGTCGGCCCACGCGCACCGATCAAAACCTTGTTAGTCGCTTGCTGATCGGGACCCTGCTCCTGATAGGTTCTGAGTGCGCCCTCTTCTTTCATGATCTCAATGAGGTCCTGCAAAATCGCAACAATACTGTCTCGGAAGCGTGAGTAGTTGATATCGCCACGATACTGCGAAAGATCCAGCGTCATATTGAGTTGAACCGTTTCATCGCCTTCAAACTCTAGGCGAGTCACACCGACCGTCTCACCTGCTTCAAGACGACGAAAAAGGCCTTTGGATACCGTTCGGGTCGTCTCAATAAACGCCTTGTGCAACAAGTTGGCTGCCAAATTGCCCAACTGGTCGTATGTCATCGTAGAATTACCCAAGGCCATGATTGCTCCCCAAAAAAACTGTGCGAATACCGCTTTCCCCAGAATCACTGCATCGCCCCCTCGAGGTTGTCTCCACAACATCGGGGATGAGGCGGTGCAGGTTAGAGCCGAGAGCTTATCAGTATGATTGACCGTGGCAACCAAGATTGGCGGCTAATGTCGCGCCCAGCTTTGATTTTTGACGCTGGGACGCCCAGATCGAGTGAATTTGACGACGACTATTACTCGCCCGCAGATGGACTCTCGGAGAGTCATTATGTGTATATCGAGGGCGGAAATGTCGTCGAACGGATCAAGTCGCTAAGCTCTGGCGAGACCCTAACCCTGCTGGAGCTAGGGGTGGGCACTGGCTTGAATCTCGCGCTAGTTTTGCGAGCGTGGTCGCTGCACGCGCCAGCGGGTGCGCAGTGTCACTACATTGGTGTCGAAAAATACCCCATGAGTCGCGCACAACTGGGCGAGGTAAACGCTCAATGGGAAACTTTGGCTGACATCAACGACATCCTCTTATCGCGCTGGCCGCCACCGATACCTGGGTGCCATCGACGGCCAGCGATGATCGAGGGTTTTACCGCAGATTTTTGGTGGGGCGACGCCACTGAGGTGCTAAGCGACCTCGCCAGCTACCAGAACACATGGGTCGATGTATGGTTTCTAGACGGGTTCTCACCCACGCGCAATGAATCCATGTGGAGTGAGGCTGTGATGAGTCAACTGAAGCCCTTGAGTCATGAAGGCGCGGTAGTCACTACGTTCACTGCGGCAAGTCATGTTCGGCGGGCTCTAGAAACAGCTGGGTTTTCCGTTAATAAACGTCCTGGCTTTGGCAAAAAGCGCGAGTGCATGACCGCATCTTTGGTACCCGCCAAGGATAACGATGAGGAGCCGATCTCAACCGCATGGGATCAAGCTGAGCACTGCCCTACCCCCAAAACCTGCCTGGTCATCGGTGCAGGTCTCGCAGGCGCCCACGTGGCGCGTAAACTGGCAGAGCGTGGCTGTCACGTAACGCTGCTGGAAGGCAAAAGTCTTGCCTCCGGTGGTTCAAGTCAGCCTCAAGGCGTCATCTACACCCGCCCATCACACAAGCACGGAAAGCTCGCTGATTTCTCATTAGCCGCCTACTCCTTTTCCGCGGACCATCACCAGCAGTTATTTGCTACGAAACGGCTAACAAACGGCGTAGACGGTGAGATGACGGGCTACATCCAGCTAACTGACGAGGCCAAACTTGGTCGGCTCATCGATGCTTTCGACGATGCGGAGAGCCCCGTAAAAATTGTGACCTCAGAACAAGCGAGCGATATCGCTGGCATCAGTCTCGATCGAGGTGGTCTGTACTTCCCCGATTCCGGTTGGCTAAACCCAGCGGGCGTCTGCAAAAATCTAATCGAGCACCCACGAATCACATTGATTGAAGGTGTGGGCAGCGCTAATCCTCGATCGTTGTCGCCCGGCATGTGGGCCGTGGAAAACGCAGAGGGACAGATTATCGCAATTGGCGACACTGTGGTCGTTACGACAGCTTGGCAAGCGACCGAGACCCCAGCCTTAGACTTTCTTCCGCTTCAGCCAATTCGAGGACAAACCACGCAACTCCCGTCTGAGGGTGCCTTACGAGACCTTCGGTGCACAGTCTGCCACGACGGCTATACGCCGCCTGCCCGAAACGGACAGCACTGTATTGGCGCAACATATGGCCTCAACGACACGACAACAGAAGAGCGAGCGGCTGACCACCAACAAAACCTCAAGCAACTCGCCGCAAACGTCCCATCACTTTCTGCGTCCTTGCCTGATTCACAGACTGCGGGGCAGGCGAGTCATCAGTCTCTCGAGGGTATTGCCGCAGTGCGGTGTGCCACTAGCGACTACTTACCCATCGTAGGCTCGGTACCGGATAAAAATGCGTTCAATCAAGCATTCGAAGGGTTACGTCATGATCGGAAGCGGTGCATTCCTGCGCGACAACCCAATATCGAGGGGCTGTGGGTTTTAACGGGCCTAGGGTCGCGTGGGCTCACGTCAGCGCCATTACTGTCAGAAGCCTTGATTTCTATGATGTTCAAGCAACCACCGCCCCTTCCACGTTATTTGCAACAAGCAGTCTCCCCTGCTCGGTTCCTGAGGCGCGATTTAATTAAGGGCGGCTCGTGATGAAAGAGCAGCCCTTCATCGTACTCTCTCGATTGAGATCTCTTCCTCTCATGGCGGCACTTGTCATGGCAGCACTTGCTCTCGGCCTGCTGGCCGATCTAGCCGTCGGTGCAGAGTCGGGTGCCGACACTATTACAGTCTATGACGCCAAGGCGGTCGAGCGTCGCCCCTTTGACCGAGGTGTATTTACTCAGGGCTTTGTTATCCATTCAGACAAGCTGTGGGTGAGCTCTGGCTTGTACGGTAAATCTTTTGTCGAGCGATGGAATTGGCCAGCTTGGAAGCTTGGTGGAGACGGCGGCACCCATAAAACGCGCCTTGAGCTACCCGAGACAGTTTTCGCAGAGGGTGTGGCAGTCCATAAAAATACAGTGTTCTTGCTAAGCTGGAAGTCGCAAAAGATGTTCGCAATCGACCCAAAGCGGCTAGAGATTACCCATACTTACGCGCTACCAGGCGAGGGTTGGGGCGTCACGAGTGATGGTCAAAGTCTGTGGATCTCTGACGGCACATCACGCCTTCGTGAATGGCGTGACGGGACGTTTCAAAAGCAGCTCACGGTGACATTAAACGGTAAACCGCTGCCGCGGCTTAACGAACTCGAATGGATCAATGGGGAAATATGGGCGAATGTTTGGTTAACCGACCAGATCGTCGTGATATCACCCGCAACAGGCAGAATCACTCGTATTATTGACCTGACGAACTTGCTCCCAAAGAAGGAAAGACGACGTGATACGGACGTTTTAAACGGTATTGCACATGACCCCAAAACGGGGGATGTATGGGTAACGGGTAAACGCTGGCCGACGATGTTCCGCATCGAGCTGATAGAGCGCCAATAAGGCGAAGACTGACATCAAGGGGCTCACATACGCCCTCAGTAGCAAATCAGTAGTGACGCTGCGGGCACTGACGCTTTCAGCAGTAGCGCGCATGCTGACCGATGAAATTTCAGGTCGTCTTAATCGCCCTGACACGATGAATCTCGGGAACCGAGTATCACGCCATTACACGGGTTACGCTTCCCTAGCCATAGGTAATTGCTTCCCGAGCCATAGGTCAGTGCTTCACTTGCCACAGGTGTGTAAAGAAGCGCAATACGTAAAGGAGATCGCATCAAAAACAGATCAAAGATTAAAAACTGACAGCAGAAAAACAGAGTAAACTCTAGAGACGTAAGCGCATGTTGACGCACGAACACCCAAGCGCTGCTTGAGAAGCAAAAGGAATCCCATGAACGCCGTTGTAAATCCATCAACCCACCCCGCTTTTGAATTAGTCCGAACCGTACCTATCGAATCACTAGGGCTCGATGTTCACGAATACGTGCACCGTGCAACGGGCGCACGCCATCTCCATATGGCCAGTGATACGGATGAGAATGTGTTTATGGTGGCGTTAAAAACAGTCCCCGAGGATTCGACCGGCGTCGCGCATATTCTCGAGCACACGGTACTTTGCGGAAGTGAAAAGTATCCTGTCCGGGACCCTTTTTTCATGATGCTGCGGCGTTCTCTCAACACCTTCATGAACGCTTTTACCAGCTCCGACTGGACGGCCTACCCATTCGCCACGCAAAACCCTAAAGATTTTGACAACCTGTTGTCGGTTTATCTCGACGCTGTGTTCTTTTCGCGCTTAGACCCTCTCGATTTTGCGCAGGAGGGACATCGGGTTGAGCTAGCGTCCGATGAGGCCGACGCGCCGCTGGTCTTCAAGGGCGTCGTGTTCAATGAGATGAAAGGCGCCATGTCATCAATTTCATCAGTATTGTGGGATCGACTGTGCTTCGAGCTTTTCCCAAGCAACACCTACCACCACAACAGTGGTGGCGACCCTGAGGCGATTCCGGATCTCAGCTACGAGCAATTGATGGCCTTCTACAAGGGGCACTATCACCCGAGCAACGCGATTCTACTTACCTTCGGAAATTTACCGGTATCGCAGCACCACGACGCCTTCGAAAGTCGTGCGCTGCATCGCTTTGAACGCTCTGACGAGGTAATCGAAGTACACCTCGAGCAAGCGTTTGATGCACCGAAACGCGCCACTCACTCCTACGCGTTAGACGACACTGACGCCACTGAAAAAACCCACCTCATTATGGGTTGGAAACTCGGTGAGAGCGCTGACCTTGACGCCATGCTTGAAGCCCAGCTGCTGTCTTCAATACTGATGGAAAACAGTGCATCACCCTTGATGAAATGGCTCGAAACTAACGACCTGGGGACCGCGCCCTCTCCACTGTGTGGACTGGAAGAATCGATGCGCGAGATGGTGATGTGTTGTGGTATCGAGGGTAGCGAGGCAGATCGCGCCGAGGAATTCGAAGCCAGCGTACTTGATGTCATACGAAAAACAGCCGATGAAGGCGTTTCCGAGGAGAGACTGGAGGCAATTCTGCATCAAATTGAACTCCATCAGCGCGAGGTGACGGGAGATGGTATGCCCTACGGACTCAACCTCATGCTCCGCGCTCTCGGTGCGGCAACTCACAACGGGGATGCGGTTGCGGCACTCGACCTAAGCCCTGCGGTTGAGAAACTGCGCGAAAAAATGCGCGCACCTGACTTTGTTAAAAGCCGTTTAACCGAGTTACTACTGAATAACCCACACCGAGTAACGCTGGTCGTTGCACCGGATTCAAACCTTGATCAGGCGCGAAAAGATCGTGAGGCAGCGCGACTTGCGGCTATGCGAGCATCGCTCGATGAGTCTGCCTTAGAAGAAATTCGGCAGCTTGCGACTGACCTAGAAGAGCGTCAAAACACCGTTGATGACGCTAGCATTCTGCCCAAAGTTGGTATTTTAGACATTCCAAAGGACGTATCAGCGCCGTCATTGGATCTCACAGACCTGAAAAACGGCAAGCGCCACTTTGTCGGTGCCAGTGGCACCAACGGACTTGTGTACCAGCAAATCGCCATGGACCTACCAGAGCTCTCTGCGGTCCAACAGGCGAAACTGCCCCTGCTATGTGCTCTCGCCACCGAGGTGGGTGTGGGAGATGCTAATTACTTAGAAATTCAGGATCGTCAGTCATCCGCCGTTGGCAGTCTCAGCCTTAGTGTCTCGACACGCGCATCACGTGACAGTGTGGATTCCGCTTCAGCCTACCTAGTAGTGTCTTCCAAAGCCTTGGCCAACCGTATTTCCGATCAGGTCTCGCTAATGATGGATACGCTCACGCAAGCCACGTTCAGCGAGACTGATCGCATCAAGGAACTTGTCAGTCAAATGCGTGCACGTCGTGACCAGAGCATCTCAGGTGCAGGTCACAGCCTCGCAATGACAGCTGCCAGTGCGGGCATGAGTGCGTTAGCTAGCCTCTATCACAGTCAGAGTGGTCTGGCCGGCATCGCAAGTCTGAGAGCAATGGACAATAGTCTTTCTGATGCGTCGACACTTGAAGAACTCAGCGCAGAACTCTCGAGCCTCAGAGACCTACTGATCGCCTCACCTTCGGTAAACTTACTGACAGTGAGCGACCCGCAAAGTCTTGATCAGGCCGCCGGTGCACTCGTAAGTGCTGCCGACGCCCTTGCGTCGGGTACTGACACCTCAATATGGACCCCGGGAGCCAAGCAAGAGCAAACCAACCAGATATGGGTGGCTAATACGCAGGTCAACTTCTGCGCCAAAGCCTTCCCAACCGTCCCGAGTGGCCACCCAGATGCGCCGGCTCTCACTGTACTAGGCGCCTACTTACGCAATGGGTTCTTACACCGCGCCATACGCGAGCAAGGCGGAGCCTACGGCGGTGGTGCAAGCCATGATGCGAACGTCGGGGCATTCCGATTCTTCTCCTACCGCGACCCTCGAAACATTGACACATTGGCGGACTTTGATGCATCGGTTGAGTGGCTACTGAATTCGAAAGCTGACGAACACGCGCTGGAAGAGGCGATTCTCAGCGTAGTTTCCAGCCTCGATAAGCCAGCATCGCCGGCGGGAGAGGTTAAAAAGGCGTTTTATGACGCCCTGTACCAGCGAACAAGTGAGCAAAAGCGCCAGCTTCGGGAAGCCATCATCACCACCAGCCATGATGATCTCTGCCGAGTTGCGAGCACTTACCTCAAACCCGAGTTAGCCTGCTCGGTCGTGCTGACGGACGCCAAAACCGCCGAGAGCGACGCGCTGAGTCGTCTTGGCTGGCAATACAACGACTTAAGCTGACCTTAGCAAGAGCGTGCTTCCTACTCGACATACAGGACAATACCTGTGGCACCTTTGAGCCACAGTTGCTCCCACACGGTCTCACTGAGTTTGAGATAACCACGAGTGGGATCAGCTAAGGAGGCCACGCCGCGCTCAACAGACTGAACAACCGTGAAATGGCCATTGCTACCGAAGTCAATCCAGGCCAAGAGCGGAAATGAAAGCAAGGGTAGCTCCGCAGCTCCGACGCGTGCGGCCCGAACGGAGAGACCATAGGCCCTCGCCAGAGACTGGAGCTCTCCTACCGAGTAGCCCTCGCCCTTCCATATTTGTGAGCTCGCGTTGAGCAATATCGCCGCTGTGCGCTCTAATGTCGCCAGTGATACCGATGTTTCTGAGTAGAAAGACAGCAGCATTGCGAGTGAGGCCAGCCCGCAGTTTGAGGCATTCGTTTGTAAAATTAGCGGCACTGAGGGCTTCGATTGAATGTGTTCTGGATCACCGCGTTTAGGATCAACTTGCTGTTGATCTGCGGCGTAGGGATCGCTGACATCCTTGCTACCGCCATAATCGATTTCGCTATCGCCCCCGTCACCCCCTTTAGGATCGCCTGCCGCTGCATCAGTGTTTATGGGTTTTAGATTGAACCCAGCCGCCGCCGGCCTGTCTGACATCTGAGTTCGTGGCTTGGGGGCTAGTTTGGGGGCTAGAGCTAGCTCATCTTCTTGCTTATCAACTAGCTGCCTATTTGCTGAAAATAGATAAGCCGACTCGACCATCTCACCGAGAGACTGGGAGTTGCTGGCAGCCAGTCCTGCAGTCAGCAGAGCAGTCAAAATTAACGCACTTAGTTGCGCGCTTTCCACCCTGCCAAACCTATCTGAAGTGCCAAAAGCGCAAACATGATGGCGCCCCAAGCAGCTGTATTGGGGGTCTCAGACTGGAGACTGGCATAAGTCGCGGCTATCGCAATCCATGTAATGACAGGGCCTGCAATCTCGCTCATAAATCCGCGATTTCTTTTCTTTTCATCCTCTTGACCAGATAACTTCGCATGCAGTTTTTCCTCCGCAGACGGCATAACACCCTCCTTATTTCAACGACTGTCATAATACCTATCGGTAACACCCTATAAACAGCTTACCAAGCTTAGTTAGTTACCCCGAGAAAGATTCAATCTTTTACTCCAAATAGATTCACCCTTCTCCCCCGAAAAAGGCTCTGTCTTCAAACGCCTTACCCCCATGAGGTGCGACCCTAAAACATTTGCTGAGTGATTCAGTATTCGGCGCCTAGGAGTAGTTCAGTTAAAGCCTAGGTGCAGAGAGTTGATGCTCTCGAGCGGATAAAAGGATTACCGCCCGCATTAGGCGGTAATCCAATTTTCAGCTTGGACTCACTGCTTATCCTCGCCGAGTAGAGGGGACGTAAACCCCGTAGTAATAGGTTTGAAGCGCAAGATCAACGGCCACAACACCGAATATAAACGGCCAGACCTCACCCCGAACCTCAGAAATATCCGTGTCGAGCATTATCGACTTGGTCATTTCACCGGGAAGCGAGAGGCTGTTATTAACTAAGGCATCAGCGGGAGCAGCCACCGCCGTGACTGACATCCCCATTGATAGTGCTAGTACCGCCAAGGTTTTAATTTTATTCATTTCGACCCTCCATGGTCATTTATTCACCAACCCCAACTAGGGGGTTATAGCGTCTCAATCGAAGCCAGTCTTGAGAAGGTGGTCCGGGAGCAAAGCCCATCTATTTGACAGAAGTTCATGCTTCCCGGGTCAATGACGTCTGCTCTGCCTGAGTTAAGGACGCCTGCTCCAAAAGTACGATGTCAGCTGACTCGCGCGACTATCAATAGGCACTGACCCCAGCAGGCAGTGACCCCAAAAGGCAATGACCCCAACAGGCAGTGACCCGGATAACGCAACAGTGCCGGTTTGTTCTAACATAAAAAAGCCTATCCAAGACCGCAGGATCAATTGAATACCTAGAAGCAGATGGGTGCTCGCGGTTAGCGGTTAGCGGTTAGCGGTTAGCGGTTAGCGGTTAGCGGTTAGCGGTTAGCGGTT
>CAJXZI010000030.1 GCA_913063005.1 uncultured Halieaceae bacterium
AGACGTCAAGCTCAGACCTTAAGTTCAGACGTACCGCAAAGACAGGCCACAACACACTGTCCTTTGGGGCACCAACCGACGGCTTCTAGCTCAAACGTATGGGCAACTCCCGCACGCGACGTCCTGAGGCTGCAAAGATTGCGTTACCGATGGCCGGTGCTACCGGTATGAGTGGTGGCTCGCCAAGACCGCTCGGGAACTCCTGACTATCGACAAAAGCAATATCAAGCTCGGGAACATCGCTCATTCTAAGCGGTGTGTACTGGTCGAGGTTTTGCTCTACCACTTCTCCGTTGGCAAAGCTGGCGCCCTCATGGAGCGCGAGACTCACCCCCCAAAGCGCCGCACCCTCCGCCTGCGCCATAGCGCCATCGGGGTTAACCACCGTTCCCACGTCGATAGTTTGCCAGAGCTTCTTGAGTGTGACGCCACCAGAAGCTGGATCCACCTCAACGTGAGCGACACAGGCCACCCAGGTTGGCATACCTCGCTCCTGGCCGTGACCAACGCCAATACCGAGACCTTCGTTCTCCGGCATATCGCGACCCCAACCTGCGCGCTCGGCAACGTCTTTCAACACAGCCGCCAGTCGTGTCGCACCGCCAACGGTACTACCGGAACCACCGGCGTTTTTACCGGCGCCATCGAGCATAGCGAGACGCATTGCGAGCGGATCTTGGCCTTGTTCATGCGCGACCTCGTCAAGAAAACTCTCAACACCCCAACTAATCCAACCTGGCCCAACAGCGCGCAACCAACCCGGCAAGAAAGTAGCCTGGGCGAGCTCATTGTTGATAGCTCTCACGCGATGCGAAGGAAGCGTGTACCAATGATCTGCACCACTGATCGAGAAGCCGTCGAACTTCCCTTTTCCATCAATGCCGGTTCCGAGGAAACCTGGCGCCATACCTTTCGTTGGCCAACCGGCCACCACCGCATGATCGATACCGCTCAAGGCGCCGTCCGCATCAAAAGACGCTTCGAACGAGCAGACAGAAGGCGATCGCACGCAGTCAAACCGACTGTCAGTCGGTCGATCGAAGATCAGTTTAACGGGACGTCCCATCTCGCGCGCCGCAAGTGCCGCCGGAATCATCTGGTCACCAAATAGGCGTCTGCCGTAACCTCCGCCCAAGTAGTACTGATGAATAATGATGTCGTTCTCAGGCATCTCTAGCGCCTGAGCGAGATAGGGGAGAATCAGAGACTGCCACTGGTTGCCTGCGTGAATATGGCATTTGCCCTCAGCATCAAACTCAACCAACGCATTTTGTGGCTCCATGGTGAAGTGAAGCGCAGTGCTCGTTGTATAGGTGGCGGCCATAGAACGCGCCGCACTGGCTTTTGCAGCCGAGATATCACCCTCACTCACATAAAGCGTTCCCGCTTCGGGGTCCGCGGCCAGTCGGGCCCCCTCGGCTAAGATTGCGGACTCTGATACCTTGGCTGTGGGGCCGGGCGTCCATTCCACTTGGACGGCCTTCGCAGCCTTCATCGCGGCCGGCATCGTCTCGGCGGCAACCACCACACAGGCTTGGACCGTCTGACTCGGATCTTTGATCTCCATTGCACCGATGTAACCGTCAATCGACTGCGCCGCAGATTCATCAATGCTTACGACTTTGCTGCCGTATCGTGTCGGTGGTAGTAATGGCATGGCATACGCCATTCCAGGCAGCTCTGCGTCAAGGCCATAAACGGCCGACCCCTGAGATTTGTCCGCAACGTCAAGATTTCTGAGGTCACGCCCAATGACCTTGCGGTCAGCGGGTGCCTTAACCGGCATCGCTGCCAGCTCCTCTTGCGTAATGGTGCGAGAGAAGTCGCCATTACTGACAATCTCGGCGAAGGTCAGCGACTTAGCTCCAGAAGTGACAACCCCGTTTTCTGCAGTACAGGTCTCGGCGGCGACCCCCATCAACTTCGAAGCCGCGTCGATCAAAATTGTCCGACCAGCTGCGCCGGCTTGAGATAGCAAAGTGAAAGACGTGTGCACCGACCAAGACCCGCCGGTCACCATCACACCCCATTTGGGGTCAGTGTCCACGTGCTTGAAGGAAACCTTTGACCAGTCCGCACCTAACTCGTCAGCGACAATCTGAGCAAGCGAGGTACCGACATGCTGTCCCATCTCGGCGCGCACGATGTTGATTAGTACATCCCCTGCACCGTTAATCTCAAACCAAATGTTGGGTGAAAATAGTTTTGTGAGATCGCCCGAGGCTAAGGCCTGCGACGCCTGCTCCGAGCTACACCCAGACACCAACGACCCCATGCTCATCATGAGCGAGGAACCAGCTACCCCGGCAATGAATGAACGCCTGGATAGGCCTTGTTCGGTTTTCCCTGACGACGGGCTGCGGGACTTATTCATCATTTTTTTCATGAGATAACCCCTCCGTTAGCGGCTGTTTTGATCGCCTTTTTGATTCGGGGGTAGGCCATGCAACGGCATAAATTACCGTTCATTGCGTCGACAATTTCCTCGTCGGATGGATTTGGATTCGACGCTAGCAAACCAGCTGCTTGCATAATCTGACCCGACTGACAGTAGCCACATTGGGGCACCTGCGCCTCGGTCCACGCCGTTTTCAATGCTTCGCCAACGGGTGTAGCGAGGCCTTCAATAGTCGTCACTGATTTACCAGATACTGCGCTGACCGGCGTTACACAGGAGCGCATCGGGCTGCCATCAATGTGAACAGTGCATGCACCGCACTGCGCGATGCCGCAGCCAAACTTCGTACCGCGCAACTTGAGCTCCTCGCGGAGTACCCACAATAAAGGCGTGTCAGCGTCGCTCTCAGCGCTGACCACCTCACCATTCAACATGAAATTAACCATGGTGCGTCCTCTGTTATTTCTCTTATTCGAAACCGGCTTTCATCTTTTTTGTTACTACGGTTTTAACAAAGAACCGGCTTTTTGCCAAAAAAAACAGCTCGAGTCCGAGCGAGTCATCGTTCTATTAACGTGTAAAACGGCAAAAGACGGGAAAGTGTCACGATGCGCTGATTCAAGTAGGTGCGGACGGGATCGCTTGTGCAGAGAATATTCATGTTGACGGCCCGTAGGTGAGAAACGCCTTCGTGAAAGATCCGTGCGTGAAGAGCCCCTTATATGGAAAGCCCATACATGAAAGCCCTTACATGAAAGCCCTTACCTAAGTGGCCCTTGGTGCCAAAAATAGGTTACGCAGGAGGCTCCTTGAAAGAGCACTCAAACAAAAAGCGGCCTAATGAAAGCCTGGCCGTGCGGAAGGTCCAAGTATGAACCGATTTTGAAGGTGCCTTGAGAAGTGCCTTGAAAAGAGCCTTTTGGAAGGGGCTTGTAGAACTTTGCAGAGGGTTGGTCGTGAAGAGGCTGCGTAAGGGGCAGAGCTTCCCGAAAAGGGAAAGAAACACGAGTTAGAATTCACGTCTTCTTGTGAGTCGGCCTTCTTACGCAAGCCCATCAAGCATCGTCTAGAACGTATTCTTACCGATGATGGCCTCAGCCACATTACTGGGGGCTTCCGAGTAGCGGGCGAACTCCATGGTGTAAGTCGCGCGGCCCTGGGTCGCAGAACGCAAATCCGTTGCATACCCAAACATTTCTGCGAGCGGCACATCTGCATCAACAATCTTACCGGAGGAACTATCATTCATACCGAGGATGAGGCCACGGCGTCGATTCAAGTCACCGACAACATCGCCCATGTTCTCTTCTGGCGTAACAACTTCGACTTTCATGATTGGCTCAAGGAGGACCGCACCGCCGTCCTCTGACAGCTTCTTTGTTGCCATGCTCGCAGCGATCTTGAACGCCATTTCGTTGGAATCAACATCATGGAAAGAACCGTCGTACAACGTAGCCTTTAGTCCGAGAAGTGGATATCCGGCGAGTACGCCGTTCTGCATCTGCTCCTCGATACCTTTATTGACTGCCGGGATGTATTCGCGCGGAACAGCACCACCCACAATCTCGTTCACAAATTCGAGACCTTCTGCACCCTCGTCCTCAGCGGGCTCAAAACGAATCCAAACGTGGCCGTACTGACCACGGCCACCCGACTGACGCACGAACTTACCTTCGATTTCAGCGGTATTGCGGATGCGCTCGCGGTAGGCCACCTGGGGCTTGCCAATATTTGCCTCAACGCTGAACTCTCGTCGCATACGATCAACGATAATATCAAGATGCAGCTCACCCATACCTGAAATAATGGTTTGGCCCGTTTCTTCGTCGGTTTTAACGCGGAACGATGGATCCTCTTGCGCAAGTTTTGATAGCGCTATACCCATCTTTTCTTGATCCGCCTGGGAGCGAGGCTCGACCGCAACAGAAATAACAGGCTCAGGAAACTCCATGCGCTCAAGAACGACGGCATTGTTTGCATCGCAGAGGGTATCGCCGGTTGTGACGTCCTTGAGGCCTATCGCTGCCGCGATGTCACCGGCCAGGACCTCCTTGATCTCCTCGCGGCTGTTTGCGTGCATTTGCACCATCCGACCAACGCGCTCTTTCTTGCCCTTCACCGAGTTGAAAATAGCGTTGCCCGATTCGAGCTTGCCGGAATAGACGCGGAAGAAAGTGAGTGTCCCGACGTAAGGATCGGTCGCTATTTTAAACGCCAGAGCTGAGAAGGGCTGACCATCATCTGACTCACGCGTGATAATCGTCTCGCCGTCGAGCTCAGTGCCTTCTATGGCCTTCACTTCAGTAGGGGATGGCAAAAACTCAACCACAGCATCAAGCACCGCCTGAACGCCTTTATTCTTGAAAGCACTGCCACCCAAAACAGGCACAATCTCGTTCGCTAAGGTTCGCGCGCGAATGCCCGCCTTAATTTGCTCTTCAGAAAGCTCGCCCGTCTCGAGGTACTGCTCCATGAGTTCGTCGTTGGCTTCTGCCGCAGCCTCGACCAGATACTCACGCATCTCATCACACTGCTCGATGAGCTCCTCAGGGACCGGACCATACTCAAACGTCGTGCCGCGATCTTCTTCATTCCAGATAATCGCTTTGTTCTTAATGAGGTCGATGACACCAACGAAATCTTCCTCGGCTCCCATCGTCATTTGAAGCGGCACCGCGTTGCAGTCGAGACGATCGCGAAGCTGATCGACCACGTTCATAAAGTCAGCACCGGCGCGATCCATCTTGTTGACGAATACCATCCGTGGCACAGCGTATTTGTTTGCCTGACGCCAAACAGTTTCAGTCTGGGGCTGAACGCCTGAGGATCCGCAAAGAACAACGACCGCACCGTCAAGCACGCGGAGCGAGCGCTCAACTTCGATGGTGAAGTCTACGTGCCCGGGGGTGTCGATGATGTTGATTCGAAATTCATCGAACTGGTTATCCATGCCTCGCCAGAAGCAGGTCGTCGCAGCTGATGTGATGGTGATACCGCGCTCTTGTTCCTGCTCCATCCAATCCATGGTGGCAGCACCGTCGTGCACCTCACCTATCTTGTGAGAGACACCGGTATAAAACAGAACGCGTTCGGTGGTAGTGGTCTTACCGGCATCGACGTGGGCGCAAATTCCGATATTGCGATAGCGGTTAATCGGGGTTTTGCGAGCCACGTTAATACCTCGTCGCTGTGGATAGCGAGATTAGAATCGGAAGTGCGAGAACGCCTTGTTGGCTTCAGCCATACGGTGCACGTCTTCACGCTTCTTAACCGCATTTCCTTTGCCTTGTGACGCATCCATGATCTCGCCAGCAAGACGCATACGCATGGACTTCTCACCACGGTTGCGTGCGTAATCCACGAGCCAGCGCATTGATAGCGCTACACGACGCGCAGGACGCACTTCAACAGGCACCTGGTAAGTAGCACCACCAACACGGCGCGACTTTACTTCAACCATGGGCGCAATGTTCTCGAGCGCTTCGTCGAACACCTCGATTGGATCACGTTGACTACGCTCTTGAACGAGGTCAAGTGCACCGTAGACAATAGATTCAGCGACCGACTTCTTACCGCTGATCATTACGTGGTTCATGAATTTTGCGAGGGTAGTGTTCCCGTACTTGGGATCGGGTATCACTTCACGTTTTGCAACAACGCGTCTTCTTGGCATGTCTTTCTCTCTTCTTCAGGTCACACAGCCACGTGAGGGCTGTCCTTACTGTCACACGGGGTGACGTTATGGCCACTGAACGCGGCCGATTCTTTCTAAAACTGTGTCTTACTTAGGACGCTTAGCACCGTACTTCGAACGGCCCTGACGTCGGTTCGCTACACCAGAAGTATCGAGACTTCCTCGAACGGTGTGATAACGAACACCTGGCAAATCCTTAACTCGACCACCGCGAATCAATACAACGCTGTGCTCCTGCAGGTTGTGGCCTTCACCACCGATGTAAGACGACACTTCAAAGCCGCTAGTCAATCGAACACGGCATACCTTACGCAGTGCCGAGTTGGGCTTCTTAGGTGTTGTTGTATAAACGCGAGTACAAACGCCTCGACGCTGTGGGCATGCCTGCAGTGCAGGTACACCACTCTTAATTACTTTGCGCTTGCGCGGCTTTCGCACTAGCTGATTGATTGTTGCCATTCGGCCTTAACTCCAAGTCGTTAAGCGCACCCAAATTAAGGCGCTATAAAAAAAGAGCGCGAAGTCTAATGACGGGGACTGGCCCCGTCAAGTTCGCGCCACCCAATTACTCAGCATCACCCTCGGTGGCTGCTGCGTTTTCCAACTCTGCTGCGAGCGCTGCTGCTAAATCGTCAGCGGCACCCGCCTTTTCGAGTTCTTCAGCAAAGCTCTCGGAGAACTCCTCTGCAGACATCTGAACACTCGATTCGCTATCCAACGCACGCTGACGTCGACGCTCTTCGTGGTGTGCAAGACCTGTACCGGCAGGAATCAAACGACCAACGATGACGTTTTCCTTCAAGCCGCGGAGGTAATCACGCTTGCCAGTTACTGCTGCCTCGGTGAGTACACGCGTAGTCTCCTGGAACGACGCTGCCGAGATGAAGCTTTCTGTTGCCAGCGACGCTTTGGTAATACCCAAGAGCTCGCGCTCGACGCTGGGCCGAACAAGGCCTGCAGCATCCAAACGATCGCACTCTTCAAGGTACGCATTCCACTCGATCTGTTCGCCTTTAATAAAGGTGGACTCACCAGCCGAGACAACGTTCGCCTTGCGAAGCATCTGACGCACAATCACTTCAATATGCTTATCGTTAATCTTCACACCCTGGAGGCGATAGACCTCTTGGATTTCGTTAACGATGTACTTTGCAAGCTCCGGAATACCCTTCAAGCGGAGAATATCGTGTGGGCTGAGCGGGCCTTCCGAGACAATTTCACCCTTCTCAACCTGCTCACCTTCGAACACAGAAAGCTGACGCCACTTTGGAATGAGCTCTTCGTAGTGATCCGAACCATCAGGCAATGTCTTGCCATCGGTTGGTGTAATCACCAAGCGACGCTTACCTTTAGTCTCTTTACCGAAGCTAACCGTGCCAGAGATCTCTGCAAGAATCGCGGGCTCTTTCGGCTTACGTGCTTCAAAGAGGTCGGCAACACGCGGCAGACCACCCGTAATGTCGCGCGTCTTCGATCCTTCCTGTGGAATTCGTGCAATAACATCGCCCACTTCAACCTTAGCACCGTCTTCGAGGTTCACCATGGCAGAGGCTGGCAAGAAGTAATGTGCAGGAACGTTTGTACCCGCTAGGTATAGCTCATCACCCTTCTCATCGACGAGAGTCACCGCAGGACGAATGTCCTTTCCAGCGCTCGGACGCTCTGACGGATCCATAACCGAGATGCTAGAGAGGCCAGTGAATTCATCGGTCTGACGTTTGATCGTCACACCTTCCTCCATGCCACTCTGCTTAACGATACCGGCCACTTCAGTAACGATTGGGTGCGTGTGCGGATCCCACGTTGCAACGATATCGCCCGCGGCAACGGGAGAATCATCACCCACCTTGATGACAGCGCCGTAAGGCACTTTATAGCGCTCGCGTTCTCGACCAACGCTATCCATGACCGACAGTTCACCCGAACGCGACACGGCCACGAGAGAACCATCGGCCCGATCGACAACCTTTATATTGTGCAAGCGCACTGTACCGTCAGAGTTAACCTGAATGTTGTCTTGAGCCGCTTGACCAGATGCTGCACCACCGATGTGGAAGGTACGCATCGTAAGCTGTGTGCCTGGCTCACCAATTGACTGTGCAGCAACGACACCGATCGCTTCACCCATATTGACCTGGTGACCACGGCCTAGGTCGCGACCGTAACAGGTCGAGCAAATACCATAGCGTGTCTCACAGGTGATGGGCGAGCGCACGAGGATCTCGTCGATACCCATCTCTTCAATTTTCAGCATCCAGAGCTCGTCAACTAACGTTCCAGCAGGAACAAGCACTTCGTCTGACCCAGGCTTCACAACATCCGCTGCGACGATTCGACCCAGCACACGGTCTGCAAGCGATTCGATGATGTCACCACCGTCGATAACGGGCGTCATGAGCAGCCCGCGCTCTGTGCCACAGTCTTGCTCGACCACAACCACGTCCTGAGCGACGTCCACGAGACGACGCGTCAGGTAACCCGAGTTCGCTGTTTTCAAGGCGGTATCGGCAAGACCTTTACGTGCGCCGTGGGTTGAGATGAAGTACTGGAGTACGTTCAAACCCTCACGGAAGTTCGCAGTGATCGGTGTTTCGATAATCGAGCCGTCGGGCTTCGCCATCAGGCCACGCATACCGGCCAACTGACGAATCTGTGCGGGCGAACCTCGTGCTCCCGAGTCTGCGTACATATACACAGAGTTAAACGAGTCTTGTTGTTCCTCTTCACCGTCACGGTTAATGACCGTCTCGGATGAGAGATTAGACATCATCGCCTTAGCAACCTGCTCGTTTGTACGTGACCAAATATCGATCACCTTGTTGTACTTCTCGCCTTGAGTCACCAGACCCGCTGAGTACTGTCGCTCAATCTCGACAACTTCCGCGTCTGCTTTTTCGATAAGCTCGTTCTTCGCATCTGGAATCTCGAAGTCGTTAACGCCAATCGATGAGCCCGACTTGGTCGAGTACTCATAGCCGGTGTACATCAGCTGATCAGCAAAGATACAGGTCTGCTTAAGACCAACCGCACGATAGCACTGGTTAATGACCTGCGAGATCGCCTTCTTAACCATTGGGCGGTTAATCATGTCGTAACCAAGACCCTCTGGAACGATGTTCCACAGGAGCGCTCGACCAACCGTTGTCTCGACAATACGCGTTCGTGCCTGCGCCGCCTCACCGTACTCAATCACTTCTTCGTGGATACGCACTTTGACGCGTGCCTGAAGGTGTACCGCACCGCTTGCGTAGGCGCGTGACACCTCTCTAGTGTCGGCAAAGACCATGCCCTCGCCTGTCGCGTTAATACGCTCACGAGTCATGTAGTAGAGGCCGAGTACCACGTCCTGAGAAGGCACAATGATGGGGTCACCTGATGCTGGCGACAGAATATTGTTTGTCGACATCATCAACGCACGCGCTTCGAGCTGTGCTTCCAAGGTCAACGGTACGTGTACCGCCATCTGGTCGCCGTCAAAGTCAGCGTTATACGCGGCACAGACCAATGGGTGCAGCTGAATCGCCTTACCTTCAATCAGCACTGGCTCAAATGCCTGAATACCCAGACGGTGAAGCGTCGGTGCACGGTTCAGTAGAACCGGGTGCTCACGGATCACCTCAGCGAGGATATCCCAAACCTCTGGTGGCTCACGCTCGACCATTTTCTTAGCCGCTTTGATCGTGCTTGCCAAACCTCGGTGCTCGAGCTTGCCGAAGATAAATGGCTTGAAGAGCTCCAGGGCCATTTTCTTAGGCAAACCACACTGGTGAAGCTTCAGGGTGGGACCTGTCACGATCACCGAACGACCAGAGTAGTCAACACGCTTTCCAAGAAGGTTCTGACGGAAGCGACCTTGCTTACCCTTGATCATATCGGCGAGCGACTTCAGTGGGCGCTTGTTAGAGCCTGTGATCGCTCGGCCACGACGTCCGTTATCCAACAGCGCGTCAACCGATTCCTGAAGCATGCGCTTTTCGTTACGCACGATGATATCCGGCGCGTTGAGATCGAGAAGGCGCTTGAG
This sequence comes from uncultured Halieaceae bacterium, assembly GCA_913063005.1. GTDB lineage: Bacteria > Pseudomonadota > Gammaproteobacteria > Pseudomonadales > Halieaceae > Luminiphilus. The sequence continues at coordinate 10,117 of CAJXZI010000030.1, forward strand.
TCGGTTGTTACGATTGATAACACGACGATATAAATCGTTAAGATCGGAGGTTGCAAATCGACCGCCATCCAAGGGCACCAGTGGGCGCAGATCTGGCGGCAGAACAGGCAACGCATTCAGTACCATCCACTCAGGGCGGTTGCCTGACTTATCGAAGGCTTCCATCAGCTTCAGGCGCTTGGAAAGCTTCTTGATCTTGGTCTCAGAGTTGGTCTGAGGAATCTCTTCGCGCAAGCGCTCTATTTCGCCGCGCAAGTCTAGCTGAATCATCAGCTCTTGGATCGCCTCAGCACCCATTTTCGCGGTGAACTCATCACCAAACTCTTCCATTGCTTCGAAGTACTGCTCGTCATTTAAGAGCTGAGCATGGTCGAGACTGGATAGACCAGGATCTGTCACAACGTATGATTCGAAGTAGAGAATGCGCTCGATATCGCGAAGCGTCATATCCAACAGCAAGCCGATTCGAGAAGGTAGCGACTTCAAGAACCAAATATGTGCAACGGGGCTCGCGAGTTCGATGTGACCCATACGCTCACGACGAACTTTTGCCAATGCTACTTCAACGCCGCACTTCTCACAGATAACGCCGCGATGCTTGAGACGCTTGTACTTTCCGCACAGGCACTCGTAGTCCTTCACTGGGCCAAAGATCTTGGCGCAGAAAAGACCGTCACGCTCCGGCTTGAACGTTCGGTAGTTGATCGTCTCGGGCTTCTTAACCTCGCCGTAAGACCACGAACGGATCATCTCAGGTGAAGCAAGACCGATACGGATCGCATCAAAATCTTCTGATTTCTCGCGGTTCAACAGGTTTAATAAATCTTTCACGTGTTCTCTCCCCTCAGAAGCCTGATGACTCGGACTCGAGATCGATATCGATACCGAGCGAGCGGATTTCTTTGATCAATACATTGAACGACTCGGGCATACCCGGATCCATGCTGTGATCGCCATCAACGATGTTCTTGTACATCTTGGTTCGACCTGCCACGTCATCTGACTTAACAGTCAACATCTCCTGCAGGGTGTGTGCCGCACCGTAAGCTTCAAGTGCCCACACCTCCATCTCACCAAAGCGCTGACCACCGAACTGTGCTTTACCGCCCAGCGGCTGCTGCGTGACAAGGCTGTAAGAGCCGGTAGACCGAGCGTGCATCTTGTCATCCACCAAGTGGTTAAGCTTGAGCATGTACATGTAACCAACGGTTACGGGACGATCGAACTCGTCGCCAGTACGTCCATCGTGCAGGACTAACTGGCCGCTATCTGGCAAGTCTGCCAGACGAAGTAGCGCCTTGATGCTGTCCTCGCTAGCGCCATCAAAAACGGGCGTCGCCATTGGCACACCGGGGCGTAGATTTTGCGCCATAGCCAGCAACTCGTCGTCCGACAGGCTGTCGATGTCTTCGTCGCGGCGGCTATCGCTGGTGTGTGCGTAGATTTCCTTCAAGAACTCACGCAACTTGGCCACTTTGACCTGCTGCTCGAGCATCTCATTAATCTTCACACCCAATCCACGTGACGCCATGCCAAGGTGAGTCTCAAGAATCTGGCCCACGTTCATTCGCGATGGCACACCCAGCGGGTTCAAGACGATGTCGACAGGTTCGCCGTTCTCGTCATAGGGCATATCTTCAACCGGCATAATCACCGAGATAACACCCTTGTTACCGTGACGACCAGCCATCTTGTCACCAGGCTGGATACGACGCTTCACCGCGAGGTAAACCTTCACGATCTTGAGAACGCCGGGGGCGAGGTCGTCGCCACTCTGCAGCTTCTCTTTTTTCGCCTCGAAACGCTCTTCGAGGAGCTGATTTTGCTCTTCAAGCAAACGTTGCGCTGATGCGAGCTGATCGTTTAGCTCAGAATCAGAGAACTTGAGCTTGAACCACTGCTCGCGATCGAGCTCTGCGAGCACGTCACCGTCGATCTTGGTACCTTTCGAGAGACCACCACCTGAGACAGTTGTCTGACCGTTCAGCAGATTTGCCAAACGAGCAAAGGTCGCCTCTTCGTAGATTCGGAGCTCTTCTTTCAGGTCCTTACGGTAATCAGCAAGCTGTGACGCTTCGATCTGCTTCGCACGCGCATCTTTCTCAAGACCATCGCGAGTGAAGACCTGAACGTCGATAACCGTGCCCTTATAGCTTGATGGAACGCGCAATGACGTGTCTTTCACGTCAGAGGCCTTCTCACCAAAGATTGCACGCAACAACTTTTCTTCCGGTGTCAGTTGTGTCTCACCTTTTGGCGTGACCTTACCAACAAGAATGTCGCCGGCATCTACTTCGGCACCAATGTACACAATCCCTGATTCGTCGAGCTTGCCCAACGCACCTTCACCCACATTCGGGATATCGGCTGAAATCTCTTCGGCACCCAACTTCGTATCACGAGCGATACAAGTGAGCTCCTGAATGTGAATCGTCGTTAGACGATCCTCTTCGACGACACGCTCGGATACGAGAATAGAATCCTCGAAGTTGTATCCGTTCCAAGGCATAAACGCGATGCGCATGTTCTGACCCAGCGCTAACTCACCCAGATCTACCGAAGGTCCATCGGCAAGGATGTCACCTCGCTGAACCGAATCGCCTGGGCTAACGATGGGACGCTGATTAACACAGGTGTTCTGGTTCGAACGCTTGTACTTAGTCAGGTTGTAAATATCGACCGGTGACGCGTCCTGACCCACCTCAGCTGGGTTAACACGCACGACAATTCGGCTCGCATCAACGGAGTCAACCACACCGCCGCGTGTTGCCACTTTGCACACGCCCGAGTCACGAGCCACGTAGCGCTCCATTCCCGTACCAACAAGTGGTGCCTGAGTCTTGAGCGTGGGTACAGCTTGACGCTGCATGTTTGAACCCATCAATGCACGGTTCGCATCATCGTGCTCGAGGAAGGGAATCAACGCGGCTGCGATTGAAACCACCTGCTTTGGAGACACGTCCATGAAGTCCACTTCAGCAGCAGGCTTCACGGTAAATTCATTCATGTGGCGAACGTTAATGAGCTCGTCAACGAACTGGTTCGAATCGTTCAACGCCGCAGAAGCCTGTGCAATGACATGGTTCGCTTCGTTAATCGCTGAAAGGTATTCGATTTCATCGGTAACGACACCGTCGACAACCTTTCGATACGGCGACTCCAGGAACCCGTACTCGTTGGTGCGCGCATAGGCCGCCAATGAGTTGATGAGACCAATATTTGGACCTTCGGGTGTTTCAATTGGACATACACGACCGTAGTGCGTGGGGTGCACGTCGCGAACCTCGAAGCCCGCGCGCTCACGTGTAAGACCACCTGGACCCAACGCAGAGACACGACGCTTGTGAGTCACTTCCGACAGTGGATTGTTCTGGTCCATGAACTGCGACAACTGGCTTGAACCGAAGAACTCTTTGACCGCAGCCGAAACTGGCTTCGCGTTGATAAGATCTTGCGGCATTAAGCCCTCGCTTTCCGCCATGGAAAGACGCTCTTTAACGGCACGCTCGACACGAACCAAACCTACTCGGAACTGGTTCTCAGCCATTTCACCAACAGAACGGATCCGACGGTTACCGAGGTGATCGATATCGTCAACCACACCCCGACCGTTACGGATACCAACGAGACACTTCAGAACTGCCACGATGTCTTCTTTATCCAGAGTGCCGCTACCAGTGACGTCTTCACGACCCAGAC
>CAJXZI010000031.1 GCA_913063005.1 uncultured Halieaceae bacterium
TACCTGCCCGAGGTGCCTATCGATCCGTGGGGCCGGGAGTACCTTTACTTGTCACCTGGGGAGTATGGTGAGGTCGATATTACTCACTCGGTGCAGATGGCTTGCCCGGTGGAGAAGACCAGAGTGCCGATATCGGCAATTGGGGTGAGGGCGACGACGCCTAGAGTCATTCGCTAAAGGTTCTATTAGGGAGCTTGAGACGTGGACCGTATTCAGCGGGGATTTAGCCTCATTGAAATGCTGGCGGTCGTGTTCGTGGTGGTTCTTTTGACCTCCCTTGTGAGCCTTAATGTGGGCACGGGTGGTGCGGATATCAACCGCGAAAACAAGGTTCGCGAGGTCGCGGCCATGTTGAGCTATGCGCTGACCGAGGCCGAGCTTAGCGGTACCGATCATGGACTACTGATTCATCGTCTTGCCGAGGGTGACTCTGCCTATCGAGGGCTATGGCTAAGGCGTTATGACCAAGGCTGGGCGCCACCACTATCACTCAACGATGCCTTTGAGGACCTCGAGTTTGAGCCGGGGGTTGAGCTTGAATTGCAGCTTGAAGAGCAGCCGCTCGTCGATTTCGAAATTCTCGAAGAGGACACCAATCCGCCACCGCAGATCATTTTATTTGCGGGCGGCGAGGTAACGCCGGGTGAGCTGACGTGGATCGATGATCGAACGGGTGATCTTCTCTACACGCTCCGCTGGGATCTCTTTGGAAGGATGGAGTTTTTACCCAGAGGCTTAGAGCCCGACGAATTTTTAGAGGAGCGTTTTGTTGATTAACCGCGCTTACTCAAAACAAACAAGTTTGCGAGGAAGGCACCCCCAAGTAACCCAGCCTCGTAAAGAGCCTTCTCGCATCGGGTCTTCTGCCAACTGGCCGTTTCACAACAGGCCCTCACAATTAGAGCCTTCCCTAACAGAGCAGCTCTGTAGAGCCCCGTTCCCACGAGAGTCCTCCCAAAGCAAGCTTCTCCAAAATAAGCTTTCTCAAAAAATATGCTCACAAAAGGGTTCTTTTCAAAAACTTGAACCCGCTCAGAAAAGCGAGTCCTTTGAGGGAAACGAGCTGTTTGGGAGAAAGATCGTTCGACAAGCGCGCTTCTTAAAGTCAGTTATGGGCAGACGGGGCGCTCAATTTGGGTGTGCCCAGAGAGGTTTTACGCTGATCGAGGTGATGGTAGCGCTTACAGTCGTTGCTGTGACGCTTCCAGCCTTGCTGTTTCTCTTATCGCAACAGATTGACGGCACGGCTTATTTGCGTGATCGCTCGGTTGCACAGTGGGTTGCCGCAGATCGTGTCGCTGAGGTGCGCCTTGCCGTGGCAAAGCAACAGCGAGCCAGTAAAGGCGTGATTGCAGGCGAGTCAGAGCGTGCGGGTCGCACGTGGTATTGGCGTAGCGATATTCAGGAGACGCCTATCCCCGGCTTTATGCGTTTGACAGTCACCGTGACCTCCGAGGATGCCGAGGACGATTCGGTGCTTTACACCCTGGATGCCTTTTTGAATGCTGAGGTGGGTAATGCATCGAGATAGGGTTGCAGTGCCAAGTTGGGTGAGGGTGAGAGAGCGGGGAGTCGGAGCAGCAGAAAAAGCCCAGCAACAGGGCTTTACCCTTGTCGAAGTGCTGATCGCGATGGCGATTACAGCATTTGTCTCGGTGCTTTCTTATCAGACCTTATCCACTGCGATAACGGGTATTGAATCCGCGCGGGAGGCCTCAGAGCGTCTTCACGAAATTAATCGAGCCTTTACCGTCATGTCGCGCGACATCAGGCAAATAGCAAACCGACCTGTTATCGATGAGTTTGGACAGCTTGCCTCAGCAGTCTCCGGTGGACCGCTTGCACGTGATCCATTGCGGCTCACGCGCTCGGGATGGCACAACAGCACGGGCGCGCCGCGCAGCACCTTGCAGCGAGTGGCCTATCGTCTCGAGGAAGGGCAGCTGCTACGACTGACTTACCCGGTGCTTGACCGGACCACGGCAATCGAGCCCATTGAAACTGTCTTGCTGGACGACGTGGATACGCTTGAGTTTAGATTCCTGCCGACTGTCAACGAGCTCGAGGTCGATCGTAATCAGGCGATTGATAGACGATATTGGCAGGAAAACTGGTTGGCAGAAGTTGGTTTTACCAATCAGCTAATCACGCCTCCGGCTGCGATCGAAATGCGCATTACCCTCGCTGACTGGGGTGAATTGGAGCGGCTTTATGTCATGCCCGCTTTCGAATAAGTTGCAGCGTGCTAGGCGGTCTCAGCGAGGGGCGGCCTTGGTCATAGCGCTCTTGGTCTTCGCACTGGCCGCTGCGCTGATGGTGGGGGTCCAGCGAGACTTTACGCTTCAGCTACAGCGCAGCACCAATACGTTTTTTGCCGAGCAGGGCTGGTCATTTCTATTGGGTGCGGAGTCACTCGCCGAGTTAGCCTTGCGGCTCGATGCGGATGAGGATGGTCGCAGCGAGGCACCTGTGGATTCACTTCTAGAGGTTTGGGCACAGCCGCAGGCGCCATTTCCGCTTGATGGTATCGGCTTTTTGAGCGGCGACCTTTACGATCTGCAAGGTAGATTTAACCTGAATGGCCTGGTGGCGTCTTCGCGCCAAACTACAGATCAACGCTCTGGTGACGGAGGGGCTACCGGGCAAGAGTCGGTGGGCGGAGATCAGGGTGTTGCGCCGCCCGCTAGCGAATCGAATGATCCATCAAAGCGATTAAACACGCAGCAGCGTGTATTCCTCCGGCTTTTACTCTCTATCGAGGAAGCGGGGCTTGATCGTGCAGAGGCGACGCGACTGGTTGAGCGGGTGTCGGATTTCATTGATGCCGATCGGACTCCCCGCCTAGATGGGGCGGAATCCGAGGTCTACCTCGCCTCAGCGTTTCCTTATCGACCGCCCAATAGGCCACTTGCCAGTGTCAGCGAATTGCGTGCCGTTGATGGAATAACGCCAGAACTGTACACGCTCATTGCACCTTTCTTGACAGTCTGGCCGGTCGACGGAAGCAAAGTGAATGTGCTGACTGCGCCGCCTCAGCTCTTGGCCGCGCTGGCCGGCGACGATGCTTTCGAGCCGCTGGCGCCTCAAGAGGTCGCTCGGATTGTTGAGTTAAGGGCGGAGGGTATGATCACCGATGTTGAGACATATTTATCGGACGCGTTATTCACTAACTCAACGACCACCGAGTTGCGTGAAATGATTGATGTTAAGTCTGACTGGTTCTTACTGGACGCGCGGGTCGAGATTGCCGCGCGTGAGAGGCGGCTGTATAGCGTGCTTCACAGGCAAGGTCGCACGGTATCTGTGGTACATCGTACTGAGGGCGAGCTGTGATTCGTTGTAACGTTATCAGTGCAAACTGTTGGCGAGTCAAACTGCTTCGTAACAGCGCTTGGAGAGAGCACCTCGGTATAACGTCTCGAATTGGATTCTCAAAAAGGCACTCTGGAACACACCCTCGAAAAAGCGCCGTGAAAGGCTACCTCGAAAGAGCGCTTGGAAGAGAGCCTCAGTAGAGTGCTTTGTGAGACTGCCTTGAACGAGTGCCTGAAAGCGAATGCCTGAGAAGAGTGCCTTTTCGAGAGAGTGGTGTGAACCAGTGCTTTGTTTTAGGGAGTGTAGAGAGTGTGGAAAGTGGAGAAACTGTACAGAGTGCGTTGAAAAAGTGCTTCGACATAGCACCCCGAAATGGCGCTTCACACTATGGCCTCGAGGACTCCTAGTTTTCAGGCAGGTGCTTTTGGGTGTGACGCCTCGTTTTTTAGCATCCGGTGCGTCTTTAGAGGGGCCGTGAGGGTGAGTCTACTCACACGAACCTCTGAAGATCGCTTACACTATAGTTAAGGCTCACCTTGGGGTGAGCAGAGGGTTAATGAGGCCTGAGAGCTACATGCATACCGAAAATCCCAGTGTTGTGATTTGGCAGGATAATGTTCCTGTCTTGTGGCGAGCGGGCGCGCTTGAGGCGGAAGCGATTTCTGATGAAACCGTTTTACCCCAAAGCGTTGTGATTGGTCTCCCCAGCGACGATGTAAGAACTGCGGTACTCGAGGTATCTGCCGACGAGCGGAAGCACCTCGCGAGCTCACTGCCTTACATGATGGAAGAGCAGGTAGCGGATGATGTCGAGGATCTGCACTTTGTCTCTGCGCCGATCGATGAAGAAGCCTATTTGGTTGCCTTTACTCGCAAGGCGCAGATGGCGAATTGGATCGAGGCGCTCCCGGGCGCTGAAGAACTCAAACTGTTTAGCCCGGAAGCACTGTGCCTGCCAGTCAATGGGAACGAGTGCTGCATTGTTGTTCAGGGTCAAGAGGCGGTAATGCGCTGGAGCGAAAGCCAAGGCGCAAGAGTCGACCTCACGTTATTGTCGGTGGTGCTCGATTCATTACCTGATGCGCCCGGCTCTCTTGTTATATACGGCACTGATCGCGATGCCGTAATGGCCCATCTTAGTGACGAGCAAGCTTCGCGTGTTGACTGGCGACAGGGTGGGTGGGGTGCGCTCCTTATGCTGACGCAGGCGTCACCACCCATCAATCTTCGTCAAGGCGCCTTTGCGCCTCGTCTGCCGCTTGGCAAATGGTGGAATATTTGGAAGACGGTGGCGATCGCGGCGGGAGTTGCGATGGCATTGCAATTTGTCGCTGATCTGGCGCAGTACCAAACATTGAAAAGCCACAACCTCGACCTGCGGTCAGCGATCCAAGAGAGCTACCGTAAAGCGAACCCACGGGGTGCTGTGGTGGATGTAGAAAAGCAGTTGAACCGACAACTTTCGGAGTTCGCTGGCGGAGACGGTGTTGCTGCGTTTACCCCTCGATTGGTCGACGTAGTAACAGCAACACTTGCACATGACGGACGCGTGACCTCAGTCAATTACAGCGCAGGGCAGCTTAGACTCAATTTGACGGCTGATAACTTTGCGGCAGTTGAGCGGATTAGGCAGCAGCTCGAGCAGTCCGGCCTAAAGGCGACTTTAGAGACGTCGAACGCTCGCGGTGACGAAGTGCGCGCGCGTTTGCGCGTGGAGGTGTCATGATGCGGGAGTGGTTTTACGCACAAACACAACGAGACCAGATAGCCCTGATAACGCTCGTAGCGGCGGTTGCTATCTACAGCCTCGTAGCCTTTGCCTTGATGCCTGCGAGCGAGGCACGCAGTCAGATGGCGGCGAACAATTCTGCGGCAGTCGCTCAGCTGGCGCGCGTTGAAGCGAAGGTAAGTCAATTATTGGACCTTCGAGCGAACAATGAGTCAGGTCAAAACCAAAACCTATCTTCCACACTGAGTGCCGCCGCTCAAAACGCCGGGCTTACCGTGAAGCGATTACAGCCCAATAGTCGTGGTGAAGTGCAGGTGCGTTTTGAAAGTGTTGAATTCGATGCGCTGCTCCAGTGGTTGCAGACTGTTGAGGGTAATGAGGGCTTGAGAATTGTCGACGCATCGGTCAGTGATGCCGGTCGATCGGGCGGTGTTAACGCCACACTTCGAGTTCGGGAGCAGTAGTGTCTGACCGTCGCCTTATCGCAGTCTCGGCTGCCGCACTGTTTTTGGTTTTATTGATTGCTCGACTGCCCGCGTCGATCGCCACGGCGTTATTGCCGCCAACTGTTATCGCAACTAACCCGTCGGGAACACTGTGGCGAGGAAACGCGGCGCACGTACAGGTGAACATGAGCGGGCAATGGTTTGCTCTGGGCCGCGTTGAGTGGGCGTTACAACCGCTTGGCGTATTGCTTGGCGATGCGGTCATCCTGCGTTCTTCTTGGGGAAGTCAGAAGCTAGATATCGGCGCCGGTATTGAACTTAACGGCGATGTGACGGTGTCTGACGCGTCCATCCGAGCCGATATCTCTTGGGTGAGGAATCTGCTGCCGTTATTTATTGCCGGCGACTTGAACGCCGATATTGAAACGCTCCGGGTGAGCGCCTCTGGTACACCCGTGTTTATATCGGGGCGCGTTGTTTGGGAAGATGCTGCCTGGCAGGCGGTCGGGGGTGATGTTTCTTTAGGAACCTATGCTGTCGATATCGCAACAGACGACCAGGGTATTTCAGGTAAGGTTGTCACCCTCAAAGGTGCACTTGAACTCAACGGCGAATTTACGCTTCAGGGTAATCGCTATTCGGTTACGGCGGATCTGTCCGGGGCGGCAGCACGCAATGAGGCATTTCAACAAGCCATTGCCTTGATGGCGGTGCCGACAGAAAGTGGCTACCGCATCGATTTAAGCGGTACACTCTAGCCAGAGTGGGCTCTGGGGCCTTCCTACCAATAAAAAAAGCAAAAGTGAGATGCCTATGAAGTTCTGGCAGACGCTTGTTGTCCTTCTCGTAGCGGGAGGTGTTATGTCGACAGCAGCGAATGAAAACCCAGCGGTGATGGATGGCTTTCCGCCGTCTGCAGAATCGCAGGTCACAAAGAAGAATCAGCGAAATTGGCCCTACAGTCAGTGGGCCTTTCAAAATTTCGGTGCGCCCAACAATACAGTCATGGTACCGCGCGCGGGCGAGATCCATCACTTTCCAAGAGACGAGAGCAGACTGAGCCGTTTTACTGCAGACGGAAAGTCACTCGCAGAGATTTTTGAGGCCAATGCAGCAGACGCGCTGGTCGTGATTCAAGGCGATACTCTGGTGCACGAGTCCTACTGGAACGGCATGGATGCGCATCGCCAGCATATTTGGTACTCGATGACTAAGTCATTGGTGAGCAGCATTGCCGGACTATTGGTCGAGAGCGGGCAACTCGAACTTGCTAAGAGCCCCTCGGACTATATCCCTGAGCTAAAGGGCAGTGCCTTTGATCGCGTTACCGTGCAGCAGGTACTGGACCACGCGAGCGGTCTCGCCTTTGAAGAAAACTACGTAGACCCAAAGAGTGATTTCTTTCTTTACTACGCGCCGGCGTTGAACCTGGGTTATCTGCCGGGTGCGGCGGACCTTCAGCCTGGCGAGTCAGATATTTATGGCGTTTACGACTTCCTGACAAAGTTTGTTCAGCCCGACCCAGAGACACCACCGGGCTTTCGATTCGATTACAACTCGGCCAACGCTGACGTTCTTGGTTGGTTAGTATCACGTTTGATGGATAAGCCCTTGAATGATGTGATCCGTGATGAGGTTTGGGCGAAGCTAGGTGCCGAGCACGACGCTTTTATTGCCGTGGATCGCGCTTATATTCCAGTAGCCACTGGCGGCTATAACACCACGGCACGGGATGCGGCACGCTTTGGTGTCATGATTCGCGATAAAGGCGTTTTCCGCGGTGAGCGCGTTCTGCCGGCTTCCTGGCTAGAGCACATGGTTGACGTTAAAGACAGCGATCGACAGGCGATGGCACGCAACCCCAATTACTCGCAGGCCGATTGGATTGCCTATCAAGATATGTGGTGGATACTCGATGATCAGGCTCAGGAGTTTTGTGCGGTGGGTATTCATGGGCAAGTGATCTATGTCAATCGCAGCACCGACACGGTCATGGTTTGGTTCTCAAGCCAACGTGACGCCGCCTCAACCTTAGCACCCGAATTTCCTATTAAACTCGATGCGGCGCGACGTGCTGCAACCTATCTAGCGGAGCAATAATACATGGCAGCAGGAACTCCCGTTTGGTCTAGCCGGTTCGCCTTCATCATGGCGAGCGTCGGCTTTGCTGTAGGTCTAGGTAATATTTGGCGCTTCCCCTACGTCACTGGTGAAAACGGTGGTGGGGCATTTGTTCTGGTGTATCTACTATTTGTTTTTGCGATTGGTGTGCCCTGCGTTATGGCAGAACTCATGGTCGGTCGACGTGGGCAATCTAGCCCCTCGAAGTCTATGGCGGCGGTTGCTGAAGAGAGCGGGCGCAGCCGGCTCTGGGGTGGCGTGGGAGGCTTGGGTGTCTTTACCGCCTATACGATCTCAATCACTTATGCGGTGGTTGTCGGGTGGGTGCTTTGGTACTTGATTCAGGCGGTTATGACGGGTTTTGCCGGCTACGATGCGGCAATGGCAACGAGCTCGTTTGATGGTTTGCTGGCAGATGGCTCCACCATGCTGATCATGACGATTCTGGGCAATTTGATTGTTGGCAGCATCATCTATGCAGGCGTCACCGGCGGTATCGAACGAGCCGTAACCTTCATGATGCCGCTGCTCTTTGCGCTGCTCATTGGTTTGGGTATCTACAACATGTTTGCCGGCGGATTTGGTGAGACGCTGAGTTGGCTTTTCACACCTGATTTCAGCAAGATCGATGGACCTGTTCTGCTGGCGGCGGTAGGGCAGGCATTCTTTTCGATTGGCGTGGGTATGGGCGGCATGATGGCCTACGGGTCTTATCTGCCCGCTAACTTCTCGATTACACGCGGTGCGATGATGATCGTAGTTGCAGACACCTTGGTTGCGTTACTCGCAGGCTTCGTTGTGTTCCCCATGGTCTTCAATTATGGGCTTGATATGGCAGGTGGTGCAGGCCTTATTTTCCAGACCCTACCCGTCGCTTTCGCACAGATGCCGGGTGGACATATCTTCGCTGTGCTTTTCTTCGTCATGCTGTCGGTAGCGGGTGTTACCTCGATGGTGGGCTTACTCGAAGCGGTAACGAGCTGGACGGATCAAAAGACAACCCTGGGTCGGGAGTTGAGCGCCGTTGTCGTTGTGGGCTCGGTCACGTTTTGCAGTATCGCATCGGTCTTCTCCTACAATGTTTGGCAGGACTATACGTTGTTCGGAATGAACTTTAATGCGGCTTCCGAGGGGCTTTACGACAAGATTACGTTACCGCTGGGTGGTTTGCTGATTGCCCTCTTTGTCGGCTGGTTTATGAAGCGTGATTTTGCCTTCTCAGAACTGTCCACCGATGAGCAGACCTTTGGAATCTGGCAGTTGCTACTCAAGTTCGTGGTGGTGCCAGCAATTGCCATCATTCTTATCACGGGGTTGATGTAAACGATGTTAGCGACAGTTACGGATTGGTTGTGGTCGTATGTGCTCATTGTGGCGCTTCTTGCCGTCGGTATTCGCCTCACGGTAGCCGCACGGTTTGTGCAAGTTCGGCTATTTCGCGAGATGTTTCGCGGTTTTTCAGGTGGCTTTAGCGGCACTGAGAAGGGATTGTCGAGCTTCCAAGCGCTGGTTGTCAGTGTCGCTGGGCGTGTTGGCGGCGGTAATATCGCCGGTGTCGCAGTGGCGATAACGCTCGGCGGCCCTGGTGCGCTGTTTTGGATGTGGCTGATTGCCCTGATAGGTATGGCAACCAGTTTGTTCGAATGTGCGCTTGCACAGCTCTACAAGCAAAGCGACGGTTCGGAGACCTTCCGCGGCGGTCCTGCCTACTTCATGCGGCAGGGACTCGGTTGGACAACCATGCCCGTTATCTATTCTGCACTGCTGTTAGTGACGATTGGGTTTGGGTTTAATGCGGTTCAGACATATTCGGTTACGAACTCGATTGAGTCTGCTTTCGATATACCCACTTGGCAAAGTGGCGTCGTGCTTACAGCTGTCATGGCAGTTATTTTGTTTGGCGGTATCCGCCGGCTGGCTGCGGTTTCACAAGTTATCGTCCCCGTTATGGTGGTTGGTTATTTTGCATTGGCCATTTCTATTTTGATCGCCAATATCGGCGAAGTGCCAGCGGCACTCGCCATGATCTTCAAGTCGGCCTTTGGTTTGGAGCAGGTCGTCGGCGGTGGTGTTGCGGCGGCAATTATGCAGGGCGCTCGACGGGGATTATTTTCTAATGAGGCAGGCTTAGGCACGATACCCAACGTGGCGGCCACAGCGGATGTTGAGCACCCTATTGCTCAGGGTTTAGTGCAGAGCCTCAGTGTTTTCATCGATACGATCATCCTCTGCACGTGTACGGCACTAATCATTCTCCTGTCTTCGGCCTACCAGCCCGATGCCGCCAACCCTCAGGGCGTCGTTCTCACACAGCTAGCGGTGGCTGAGCAACTGGGTGGTTGGGGCGAATCGCTGGTGAGCATATTCCTTGTGTTGTTTGCGACTACGACGATTGCCTACAACTGTTATCTGGGTGAAAACAGTATTGCTTACTTTGCAAAGCGTCCTGCCTGGGCCATACCGGCTTTTCGCATTTCTGTATTGATGATGATCGCGTGGGCCTCTGTTCAGGACTTGGGAACCGTCTTTAGTTTCTCTGACTTGACCATGGCGCTTCTTGCGCTGACGAACTTACTTGCTCTTTGGTATCTGGCGCCGATTGGAATGAAGCTGCTGAAAGATTTCGAGGCACAACTTCGGTCAGGCGGCACGCCTGTGTTCAAACGAGATCTGCTCCCTGAGGAGAAGCTCGACGAGGGTAGCTGGTCTTAACGCCAGTCATGAGGCAGGTTATGAAAGGCAAGCACGTTGTTATTACTGGGCCAACCGCAGGCATTGGCAGGGCTAGTGCGCATGTGTTGGCCTCGCAAGGTGCGCAACTAACGCTTCTGTGTCGAAACCTCGAGAAGGGGCAGGAGGTTGCGGATGAGATTGTCTCAGCGGGTGGATTGACGCCAAATGTGATTCTCATGGATATGTCCCGTCTCGATAGTGTGCGTTCAGCTGCGAACAGAGTTCACGAGCTGAGCCAACCAATCGACGTGCTCCTCAATAACGCGGGGCTCATGAACTCGCATCGCAGAGAAACTGTGGACGGCTATGAAGAGACGCTAGCGGTAAACCACTTTGCGCCTTTTCTTCTGACCGGTTTACTTTTGCCGGCGATCAAGTCAGCGGCACCCGGTGCACGCATTGTTAACGTGGCCTCGGGAGCCCATAAATTTGTGAAAGGCATGCAGTTCGACGACCTTCAGTCTGAAAACGAATTCAGCATGTTTAACGTCTACGGCCGATCTAAGTTAGCCAATATGCTCTTCACCCGGTCGCTCGCTAAACGGCTCGAGACGGACGGTATAACTGTTAACTGCCTGCACCCGGGTGCGGTCTCTACCAGTATAGGTAAGCAACATGGAGAGTGGCTGGCGACAATTCTGCACGCCATTCTTAAGCCCTTCTTTCGCGACCCTCTGAAAGGCGCGGAGACCTCACTTTACCTTTGCACCAGCGCAGACGTTGCTGAGGTTACCGGCGCTTATTTCGATAACTGTAAAAAGGTTGCACCCAAGCCATGGGCTGAGGACGATGCTGCCGCAGAGCGATTGTGGGCACTGAGCGAGGAATGCGTTGGCTTTTCGTACCCTTAGCTCGCACGTCTGCGTTCCTACTGCTCTAGGCGGCTTGCCCGCTTCCCTTAATCTAAGCCATCCCTGATTGGAGTTTTCTGTGAGAATCAGCACAGGACGTGCACTTTTTGTCATAGGACGTCCATGTTGTGCGTTACTTCAATCAGCAACCAGTGACTGAAGCCCAGACTAGCTAGCGCAATCTATCCCCGCTGCCGTTCCACAGAGGTCACCGGCTTCATCCGTCAGAGTCTCGGCCGGTAGGTGATACGAGAGGTCGGCAAGCGATGAGCGCGGTAGTTAGGTGCAGGGAGCGTATTTGAACGCGCCAAACTCCCTGCGATTTTAGTGAAAGATAGAGCAAGAGTGCTGCCAAGACATCACTCTGTGTGAGTCTTTACGCCCTATTCGATAGCGCTATTGTGTCTCGGTAAGTTCAACCTCAAAGTTGAGTGTTTTATTGCCACGAGTGGTTTTAATGCTGACGGTATCTCCAACACGGTGCTTTTCCATGGCCGAGAGGAAGTCTTCATTGGTTGTCACTGCCTGGCCATCGACTTCCGTGATGATGTCGCCGAGCGCAATATCGTTTCGACCAACACGGCGCGCACCGACCATGCCGGCATCATCAGCAGGGAACCCACGATAGGTTCGAACAATCGGTACACCCTTTATTCGATTCCGTTTAATCCATTGGTCGGATGCACGCTCGATGCCAAGAACAGGGCGAAGAATCTTTCCATAGGCAATCAGCTGAGGGACTACCTCTTTGACCGTGCTCACAGGAATCGCAAAGCCGATGCCTGCACTTGCACCACTCGGTGAGTAGATGGCGGTATTGACGCCAATCAGCTGTCCTAATGAGTTAAGTAGCGGGCCACCTGAATTACCGGGGTTAATTGCCGCGTCTGTCTGAATAACACCCCGAATCTTGCGACCGCTGGGAGATTGAATTTCCCGTCCGAGCGCACTCACAACACCCACGGTCAGTGTGGTATCGAGACCAAAAGGATTTCCAATCGCGAGTACTTTACGGCCCACTGATAGCTCTGAGGAGTCACCGAGGGGTAGCTCGACCAAGCCCTCGGGTGGATCCATTAGACGTAGCACGGCAAGGTCACGCTCAGGGGCGAGACCGACCACTTTTGCCTCGAACTCACGCTGGTCACTTAGGGTTACTGTGAGTTTATTTGCGCGTGCGACAACGTGATAATTGGTCACGATAAGCCCTGAGTCATCCCAAACAAAGCCAGATCCTGCGCCTTGTGGGATCTCGAGAACGTTCAAGCTGAACATCTGTCTACGAAGAGCTGTGGACGTAACGTAGACCACCGATGGACTCGCGTTGCTGAAGACCTCGGTGGTGTTGGCTTCATCGTCGGTGGCAAAGCTCAAGTATTCCACCGCGGCGCTTGCCGCAGGAGCGACTACTAGCGCCGGGATCACTAGCGCCAGAACTGGCGCAAAAAGAAACCCCAGCCCGGCAATAAAGCGTGTAAGTAAGTGCTTAAACATATGGATATATTCCGAAAGAAAGCATTCGCATCATCGGTTTTGAAGCGCCTCGATACGCTTATCCAGCGGTGGGTGTGACGAGAACAACTGACGGATATTCGACCCACTGCCCGAGCGGATACCAAACGCTGTAAGTTCACCGGGTAGGTCCGAAGGCGTGTTGATCTCTGCCTGCAGGCGCCGTAAAGCGGCTGCCATATTGTGCTTACCTGCGAGATCTGCACCTGCGGCGTCCGCGCGGTACTCTCGATAGCGTGAGAACCACATAACAATCATGCTCGCGAGAATGCTAAGCAGAATCTCGGCCACGATGGTGCCTACCCAATATCCGATGCCTAAGCCGCGTTCATTCTTGAACACTACTCGGTCTACCGTGTGGCCGATGACGCGTGCAAAGAACATGACGAAGGTATTAACGACACCTTGAATCAGCGTCAACGTGACCATGTCGCCGTTGGCTACGTGGCCAATTTCGTGCGCCATTACCGCGCGGACTTCCTCTGGTTTGAACCGCTGCAACATCCCCGTACTGACGGCTACCAGCGCGTTATTGCGGTTCCAGCCAGTGGCAAACGCATTAGGCGCATCTGATGGAAAAATACCGACCTCGGGCATGCCGATACCCGCTTGATCTGCAAGCTGCTTTACCGTCTGTAAAAGCCATTCCTCGTCTCGATTGCTGGGCGTTTCAATAATGCGTGTGCGTGTTCCACGCTTTGCAGACCATTTCGAAATAAAGAGCGAAAAGAGCGACCCCCCC